>NZ_JBIVKQ010000037.1:0-67199 GCF_044750845.1 Streptomyces sp. NPDC088766
CCCGGCCGGGGGGGGGCCGGGGGGCTGTGGGGGGGGGGCGGCGCGGGGGGGGGGGGGGGGGGGGGGCCCCCCCCCCCCCCCCCCACCGGACCGGCACGGCCGCTGCGGCGCGAGCGGGTCCGCGGTGGGGCGACGGAGGAGGGTTGAGGCGGGAGCGCCCCCGGCGGGTTCCGGTCCACCGGGTGGGAGCGCTCCCACCTCACCTGTGGCGCAACGTAGCGCCGGAGAGCCGACTTGTAAACGGAATCGGCGTCACTTCACGAAACCGAGGTCCGGCCGGGACGCGGAGGCGGCGGACGCGTCACCGTTGTCTCTCGTGGGCGGGTGTGCCGTACCAGCGCCATCGGGTGAGGCGGGGGTGGTCCGGGAGGTCCGTGCGGCCGGTGGCCCACAGGAGGGTGGGCCACCGGGGGGTGTCCGTGGGGGCGTTCGGGAAGAGCCTGTTCAGCACCCGGCCGCACAGGGCGTCGTCGGGTGTCCAGGCGAGGCCGAGTCCCTCGGCGACGTCGTGCAGGTGCACCAGCGTCTCGACGACGCCCATCGCGGCGAAGCCCTCCGGATCGGCCGCGCCGAAGACGTGGTGCGACCGTACCGTCGGCGGCGTGGTGCGCACGACGGCCGCGAGCAGCGCGCCGCACGCCTCCAGGACCTGCAACAGGCCCGCCGGGCCGGCGGCACGGTCGGCGAAGACGACATTGGCCGGACCGCCCGGCCTCCTCCGGCTCCACACGAACGGCACGTGGGTGTCCGAC
Organism: Streptomyces sp. NPDC088766; assembly: GCF_044750845.1. Classification (NCBI taxonomy): domain Bacteria; kingdom Bacillati; phylum Actinomycetota; class Actinomycetes; order Kitasatosporales; family Streptomycetaceae; genus Streptomyces; species Streptomyces sp. NPDC088766. The sequence continues at coordinate 753 of NZ_JBIVKQ010000037.1, forward strand.
GGCGGGTTCCGCGGGCCCAGTTGGGCGGCGTAGGAGAACAGGTCGTCGGCGAGGTGCTCGACGGTCTCCCAGCAGTCCCACTCCAGGCTGCCGGCCCTGGCTTCCCAGTCCGGTGCCTTCGCTCCCCGCAGGGTGGCCACGGCCAGCCGGACGGCGTGCTCGACGTCGGCCGCGGTGACGGATCCGCCGGTTGCGGAGGAGCCGCTCGCTCCGTGTGTTTCAGGCATGGCCGGACCGTATCAACGGCCCCCGGGGGCAACGTCGGTGCGGCTCACGGCACGGCGAAGGGCCGCACCCCCGTCACCGGGGGAACGGCCCTCGCACGCCTGCCGGACCGCCGGCCGGTTACTTGCGGATCAGGCTGCGCAGCACGTACTGCATGATGCCGCCGTTGCGGTAGTAGTCGGCCTCACCGGGGGTGTCGATGCGGACGACCGCGTCGAACTCGACGCCGGTGTCGGTGGTGACCTTGACCGTGCGCGGGGTGGTGCCGTTGTTCAGCTCCTCGACGCCGGTGAAGGAGAAGGTCTCCTCGCCGGTCAGGCCGAGGGAGGCCGCGGAGGCGCCCTCCGGGAACTGGAGCGGCAGGACGCCCATGCCGATGAGGTTCGAGCGGTGGATGCGCTCGTACGACTCGGCGATGACGGCCTTGACGCCGAGGAGCGCGGTGCCCTTGGCGGCCCAGTCGCGGGACGAGCCGGAGCCGTACTCCTTGCCGGCCAGGACGACCAGCGGGATGCCCTGCTCGATGTAGTTGCGCGAGGCGTCGTAGATGAACGACACCGGCGCGCCCTCGACCGTGAAGTCGCGGGTGTAGCCGCCCTCGGTGCCCGGCGCGATCTGGTTGCGCAGGCGGATGTTGGCGAACGTGCCGCGGATCATGACCTCGTGGTTGCCCCGGCGGGAGCCGTAGGAGTTGAAGTCACGACGCTCCACACCGTGCTCGGTGAGGTACTTGCCGGCCGGGGTGTCGGCCTTGATGGCGCCGGCCGGGGAGATGTGGTCGGTGGTGACCGAGTCGCCCAGCTTGGCCAGGACGCGGGCGCCCGTGATGTCGGAGACCGGGGTGGTCTCCATCGTCATGCCCTCGAAGTACGGGGGCTTGCGGACGTACGTCGACTGCGGGTCCCACTCGAAGGTGTTGCCGGTCGGGATCGGCAGGGACTGCCACTGGGCGTCACCCGCGAAGACGTCCTGGTAGGACTTGTTGAACATGTCCTCGCCGATGGCGTTCGCCACGACGTCGTTGACCTCGGCCTCGGAGGGCCAGATGTCCTTCAGGTAGACCGGGTTGCCGTCCTGGTCGATGCCCAGGGCGTCCTTGGTGATGTCCACCTTCATGGAGCCGGCGAGGGCGTACGCGACGACCAGCGGCGGGGAGGCCAGGTAGTTCATCTTGACGTCGGGGTTGATCCGGCCCTCGAAGTTCCGGTTGCCGGAGAGGACCGAGGTGACCGCGAGGTCGTGGTCGTTGACGGCCTTGGAGACCTCCTCCGGCAGCGGGCCGGAGTTGCCGATGCAGGTGGTGCAGCCGTAGCCGACGAGGTTGAAGCCGACCTTGTCGAGGTACGGGGTCAGGCCCGCCTTGTCGAAGTAGTCGGTGACGACCTTCGAACCCGGAGCGAGGGTGGTCTTGACCCAGGGCTTGCGGGTCAGACCCTTCTCCACGGCCTTCTTCGCGACGAGCGCGGCGGCGACCATGACGTACGGGTTGGAGGTGTTGGTGCAGGAGGTGATGGCCGCGACCGTCACCGCACCGTGGTCGATCTCGTACGTCGAGCCGTCGGGGGCGGTCACGGTGACCGGGTTGGACGGGGCGCCGTCGGGGTGGATGGCCGGGGCGTCGGAGGCCGGGAAGGACTCCTTGCCGGCCTCGTCGACCTCGTCGACGTAGTTGCGCACGTCCGTCGTGAACTGCTCGGCGGCCTTGGCGAGGACGATGCGGTCCTGCGGGCGCTTCGGGCCGGCGATCGAGGGGACGACGGTGGACAGGTCCAGCTCGAGCTTCTCGGAGAAGTCCGGCTCGGCCTTCGGGTCCAGCCAGAGGCCCTGCTCCTTGGCGTACGCCTCGACGAGCGCGACCTGCTGCTCGGAACGGCCGGTGAGCTTGAGGTACTTCAGGGTCTCGTCGTCGATCGGGAAGATCGCGGCGGTGGAGCCGAACTCCGGCGACATGTTGCCGATGGTGGCGCGGTTCGCCAGGGAGGTGGCGGCGACGCCCTCGCCGTAGAACTCGACGAACTTGCCGACGACGCCGTGCTTGCGCAGCATCTCGGTGATCGTGAGGACCAGGTCGGTGGCGGTGGTGCCGGCCGGCAGCTCGCCGGTCAGCTTGAAGCCGACGACGCGCGGGATGAGCATGGAGACAGGCTGGCCGAGCATCGCGGCCTCGGCCTCGATGCCGCCGACGCCCCAGCCGAGGACGCCGAGGCCGTTGACCATGGTGGTGTGCGAGTCGGTGCCGACCAGGGTGTCGGGGTAGGCCTGGCCGCCTCGGACCATGACCGTGCGGGCCAGGTGCTCGATGTTCACCTGGTGGACGATGCCGGTGCCGGGCGGGACGACCTTGAAGTCGTCGAAGGCGGTCTGGCCCCAGCGCAGGAACTGGTAGCGCTCCTTGTTGCGGCCGTACTCCAGCTCGACGTTCTGCGCGAAGGCGTCGTTGGTGCCGAACTTGTCGGCGATGACGGAGTGGTCGATGACCAGCTCGGCCGGGGAGAGCGGGTTGACCTTCGCCGGGTCGCCGCCCAGCTCCTTGACGGCCTCACGCATGGTGGCGAGGTCGACGACACAGGGCACGCCGGTGAAGTCCTGCATGATCACGCGGGCCGGCGTGAACTGGATCTCCTGGGAGGGCTGGGCCTGCGAGTCCCAGTTGCCGAGGGCGCGGATGTGGTCGGCGGTGATGTTCGCGCCGTCCTCCGTGCGGAGCAGGTTCTCCAGCAGCACCTTCAGGCTGTAGGGAAGGCGCGCGGAGCCCTCGACCTTGTCCAGCCGGAAGATCTCGTACGACTCGTCGCCCACCTGCAGCGTGCTGCGGGCGTCGAAGCTGTTCGCCGACACGACAGTCTCCTTCATTGATGTGCGCGTACCACCGCATCCTGCCGTCACGCGGACTTGGCCGATCCGCTTAGGACAGGCTAAGTTAGGTCACCCTTACTCGAGTGGCGGCTGCGGTGCGCCTCGGCAGATATCTCGATGTCGAGATAACTCTAGTACATGGGGGCTGGTTGGTCATGCCCGGGCCCGCCGCGTCACGGAACCTTCCCGACATCGAGGCCGGGGTGACGGACGGCGAAGCCCCGGCGGGAGCGGCGGCCGGAAGGCCGCCGCGGTGACCGTCCGGCCGACGCGGTGACCGTCCCGACTCACGCCCGCCGGAGCCGGAGGGGGAACCACTCGGCTTCGCCCCCGGACCGCGGGGCAGCCACCGGGCGCACCTCCGGCCGGAGCAGCGGCCACCGGGCACGCCTTCGGACGGAGCGGCGACCCCGCCGGCGAGGGCGGCCGCCGGGTCGCCCGTCCTCGCCCGCCGGACGCCCGACGGCACGTCAGCTGCCGGTGCGTCAGCCCGGCCGCGCGACGGCCATACCCCGGCCGAGCGGGGGTAGACGGAAGCGGAGCGTTCCCGGCGCACCCGCGGAGCGCTCCCGACGCACCGACGAGAAGGAGACCCCGATGCCCCTCACTTTCCGCAAGAGCTTCCGCATCCTTCCGGGGGTGCGCCTGAACATCAACAAGCGCTCGTGGTCCATCACCACCGGCGGCGGCTCGCACGGCCCGCGCCACACCCACAGCAGCACCGGACGTCGTACGACATCGATGGATTTGCCCGGACCTTTCGGGTGGCGTCGTACGCGTACCGCCAAGCGACGTTGACGAGGCGTCACCCGAACGGACCCCCCAAGAGGCGCGATCTCATATCTGAGATAACCTCAGCCTCATGGCAGACGACTACCTCGTACGCATCGGCAGGCTCATCCGTGACGCCCGGCAACACCGTGGCTGGACACAGGCGCAACTGGCCGAGGCGCTCGGAACCAGCCAGAGCGCCGTCAACCGCATCGAGCGCGGGAACCAAAACATCAGCCTTGAGATGATCGCTCGAATCGGTGAAGCCCTGGACAGTGAGATCGTCTCACTGGGCTACGCGGGGCCGATGCACCTGCGCGTCGTGGGCGGCCGACGGCTGTCCGGCGCCATCGACGTGAAGACGAGCAAGAACGCGTGCGTGGCACTGCTGTGCGCCTCCCTGCTGAACCGGGGGCGCACGGTGCTGCGCCGGGTCGCCCGCATCGAGGAGGTCTACCGCCTCCTGGAGGTGCTGAACTCGATCGGGGTCCGCACGCGCTGGATCAACGAGGGCGTCGACCTGGAGATCGTGCCGCCGGCCGAACTGGACATGGCGGCCATCGACGCCGAGGCCGCCGTGCGCACCCGCTCGATCATCATGTTCCTCGGCCCGCTGCTGCACCGCACGGACCGCTTCATGCTGCCGTACGCCGGCGGCTGCGACCTCGGCACCCGGACCATCGAGCCGCACATGATCGCGCTGCGCCGGTTCGGGCTGGACATCGCCGCGACGGAGGGGCAGTACCACGCCGTCGTCGACCGCGCCGTCCGCCCGGACCGTCCGATCGTGCTGACCGAGCGCGGGGACACCGTCACCGAGAACGCGCTGCTGGCCGCCGCCCGGCACGACGGGGTGACCGTCATCCGCAACGCCTCCTCCAACTACATGGTCCAGGACCTCTGCTTCTTCCTGGAGGCGCTCGGCGTCGCGGTCGAGGGCATCGGCACCACCACGCTCACCGTGCACGGCGTGCCGGACATCGACGTCGACGTGGACTACTCCCCCTCCGAGGACCCGGTCGAGGCGATGAGCCTGCTGGCCGCCGCCGTCGTCACGGAGTCGGAGCTGACGGTGCGCCGGGTGCCGATCGAGTTCCTGGAGATCGAGCTGGCGGTCCTGGAGGAGATGGGCCTCGACCACGACCGTACGCCCGAGTACTCCGCGGACAACGGCCGTACCCGCCTGGTGGACCTGACCGTGCGGCCCTCCAAGCTGGAGGCGCCGATCGACAAGATCCACCCGATGCCGTTCCCCGGCCTGAACATCGACAACGTGCCGTTCTTCGCGGCCATCGCGGCCGTCGCCCAGGGCAAGACCCTCATCCACGACTGGGTCTACGACAACCGCGCGATCTACCTCACCGACCTCAACCGCCTCGGCGGCCGGCTCCAGCTCCTCGACCCGCACCGGGTCCTGGTCGAGGGCCCCACCCGCTGGCGCGCCGCCGAGATGATGTGCCCGCCGGCCCTGCGGCCCGCGGTGGTCGTCCTGCTGGCGATGATGGCGGCGGAGGGCACCTCCGTGCTGCGCAACGTCTACGTCATCAACCGGGGTTACGAGGACCTGGCCGAGCGGCTGAACTCGATCGGGGCGCAGATCGAGATCTTCCGGGACATCTGAAGGCCTTCAGGAACAGCGGCGCCGAACCCACTCCATCACCTGCGTACAGGTGAGCCGGGAGGGGTTCGGCTTCCGCTGCGCGCAGAGCCGCATCGGCCGTGTCGGCCGTGTCGGCCGTGTCGGCCGGACCGTCCGGGAGGCGCGGTCTCCCGGCTTCGGGGGGGGGCGGTCCCACCCGCTCAAGGCACACGCGAGCGGGCGCGGACCAGCCGGTCCGGTGTGACCGAGCGCGCCGGTCGGCGAGTCGAGCAACCCCATGGGCAACGGTGGCTGCCCATAAGGGCAAGGTCGTTGCGCCATGGAGCAGTATCCGCGTAAGGCGGTTTCACGTTGTGGTCGGGCATGGTGGAGTTCCCGGCAAGCCAAGGAGAGGTCCTCACCGATGCGCCACGACGACAAGGCCCGCACGTCCCCTCGGTCTCCGGCGCGGACGCCACCGAAACCGGTGCCGTCCCGGACGACAGCGGCGGCCGGTTCGTCCGGGGGGCTGATGGCTCTGCAGCGCAGTGTCGGCAACGCCGCCGTGGTGCAGTTGCTGGCTGCCCAGCGAGCCGAGGAGGAGCACCAGCACCGTGAGGGCTGCGGGCACCGGCCGGTACAGCGTTCCGCTGCCGAGGAGGTCCTGCGTTCGGCCGGCCGCCCGCTCGAATCCGGCAAACGCAGGGAGATGGAAGCCCGGCTGGGGGCCGACTTCTCCGATGTCAAGGTGCACACCGACGCTGTGGCCCAGCGTTCGACCGCAGACCTCGGCGCCCGGGCCTGGACCTCGGGCAATCATGTCGTCATAGGCAAGGACGGCGGTGACGACCACACGCTGGCCCATGAACTCACGCACGTGATCCAGCAGCGCTCGGGACCGGTCGCCGGAACCGTCGGAGGCGACGGCCTCAAGGTCAGCGATCCGAGCGACCGCTTCGAAAAAGCGGCCGAGGCCAACGCCTCACGGGTCATGTCGCAGCCCGTCCCCGCTGTGCAGCGGGCGAAGCCGGAGGAGACGAGCAGGTCGTCCGAGGCGGAGACGTCCGTGCAACGGGCCCGCTACACGACCTCGAAAACGGAGCGTGACCCGGACAGCGACAACTACGACTCGGACGACGACAACTTCGACACGTTGATCGGGAATCTGACTCCTCCCACGGACTACGCGACCGTGGCAAGCATGGTCGAGGAGGGATCCGAGCACGGGGTCTACCTCTGGCGCGGCACCGGCCTGGCCACCGCCAGCAAGATGGCGAGCAAGGGAAGCGCGGGGGGAAGGACGCCAGACCCGAGTGTCGGCGCGCCGAGCAGCGCGAGCAGCCGGTCCCAGGTGGGGCACGGCGGTCAGCTGCCTGAGTTCACCACGCACACAGGGGTGGCCGAAGGCTTCAGCTTCCGGAACGCGCTGGTCGTCGTCTATATCGCCGCGAAGTACCTGTCCAAGGGCAGCTCCAGCGAGGAAGGCTGGATCGCGAACCCGAAGGCGCCGCTCATCGTGGTGGACATCGTCGACCGCACACGCCAGCAGAGTTCCGGCCGACGCACCGCGAACGCGTCCTGAATCGGCCGGCTCCCCCGCCCGCCGGCAGGGCGGGGGCGGTCGAGGGTGTCGACGGGTGGCCGGGCCACCGCGTCGGGCACGGGTCGCCGTCCATGAACAGAGAGGCACGTCCCCGACCCCGTGCCGCCCTTTGCCGGTCCCCCGGAACAGCAGGAGTCCGTCCCTGGACTCGTCTCACCTGTCGCTCCGGGGTGGAGGCAGCGGGGTCAGGAAGCGGCTCGGTTCGCCGTGCCAGGTGATGGCGAGCGCGTCCCGGGCGCGGGTCGCCGCGACGAAGAGCAGCGAGCGTGCCCGGTGCAGTTCCCGCCGGTGGCGGCCGGGTGGAGCAGGGAGATCAGGTCGGCGCAGGACCGCCTGTCGCCGTTGTGCGGGGTGTCGTCGGCGGTCTCGGCGAGCGGCAGCGGGCCGTGCTCGGTGACAAGGGTCCGCAGACCCGGTCCGGGGACGTGCTCCACCGCGAGCCAGGGCGGGTCGGCGTCCGCGTCGGCCCCCACGAAGGCCGCGACGAAGGCCGCGAAACGGCCCGTACACCGTGCGCAGGCTGTCCACCTCCGGCACGAAGCGCGCCCGGGTGTCCTCGTCCAGGACCGTCCCGGCGGCTCCTGCCGCTCCCGATCACGCAGTGCCCGTTCCGGGCCGGCTGGGCAGCGTCACGGATCGGCGCCGGGCGGCGGACGCGGCGTACCGGGATCGGGGCGCCGCAGGGAACTGGACGCCGTCCGAACCGTCCGCGTGCCGCCCACCGATGACTTCCGGTGGGCGGCACGGCCGTCGGTGCGCGAGAGCCCTGCCGTCCCTTTCGGGCGGCAGGGCTTCGGTGCGCGGGGCACCGGGCCAGGCATCGGGGCCGGGGTGTGCGTGCAGGGGACCGTTACGGCATCTGCTTCATGCCGTCAACCACCGCCCGTTCGATGACGGCGCTGGTGAAGGTGACCGTGCCGGGCTTGATCAGGGCGTCCTCGCCGGTCCGCTCCTCCACCTGGACCGTGCGCTCGCCCAGGAAGACGTACGTCTTCGGGTCGAAGATCCACTCCTCTCGCTGCCCGCTGGTCTCGTCGAGCCGGGCCACCGCCACGCCGTGCCGGCCCACCGCGTCCACGGCGTCCTGGACGACGACGACGCCGGGGATCTTCGCGGCGGTGCGGAACAGGGCGGAGTACAGCTCCGCCGGCGGGTAGCTCTCGCCGAGGAGGTCGCCGATGGTGGTGAAGGCCTCCTGGTCGGGGGTGTTCCCCTGGCCCTCGGTCTCCTTGTAGATCTTGGCGAGGAGGGCGTCGGGGTCGGTGGTCAGCTTGGACAGGTAGTCGTACGACGGGGCGTTGAGGTTGGCCTTCGGGGTGTTGCCCTGTTCGTCGGGGAGGCTGAGGGTCTCGCCCTCGGGGCTGTCGTTGACGGAGGGGTCGATCAGCCAGCCCTTGGTTCCGTCCGGGGACATCCACACCTGGCGTCGGTGCAGTTCGTGGCTCGCCAGGGACGTCTTGCCGTTGACGGTCTTCAGGAAGGTCTCGGCGGCCTTGGACTCGATGTAGACGAACTGGCCGGGCTTGACCTCCGGGTGGGAGGCCTCGGCGGCCGCCAGCGAGATCCGGTCGAGCAGTTGCGGTACTCCCTTGGCGCTCGCGGCGCCGATCGGCGTGGTCAGGGCCGGTCCGGTCGCGACACCCTGGTCCGCGGGGGCACCGGAGGTCACCACGGCGGCGACGACCGCCGCGGCCACGAGGGCCGCCGTCGCCGGCAGGGTGATCGCCGGACGCGGCAGCCGCTGCCACCATGCCCGGCCCGCGGCCGGGGCGGGGGCCGGTGCCTGGGCAGCCGTGCGCTGTTCGTCGTGGATCTGGGCCATCAGACGCTCCTTGTGGAACTGGTGACGGCCCGACGGCAGGTCACGCGCCGTCCGGGAGAAGAGGGTGCTGTCCTCTTCCCGCTCGGCCGGACTCTGCCGGGGCGTGTTCGCGTTCATCGGTTTCCTCCCTGCGCGGGCCGGACCACGGGTGCGTGGTCATCTCTTGTCTGTCGGCCGGGGCGGCCCCCTTCCCGTTTTCCGGGGGGAGATTTCGGCGCGGCACCCGCCACGGGTCCCGCCGGGGCGTCCGCGGTGAGGGAACGCAGCTTCTTGCGCGCCCGGGACAGGCGGGACGCGACGGTGCCGACCGGGATCCCGAGGGCCTCCGCGGCTGCCCCGTAGTCCAGCCCCTCCCCCAGGCACAGCGTCACCACCTCGCGCTCCGTCCGGCGCAGGCCCGCCAGCGCGGTCAGCGCCCGCGCGAGGCGCCGCCGGTCGTCGACCCGGTCGGCCACCTCCTCGGCGTGGTCGGGAACCGACAGTTCGGCCGCCGCGGCCGCGTTCGCCGCCGCCCGGTACCGGCGGTTGCTGCGGTACTGGTTGCGGGCGGTGTTGGTGGCGATCCCGAGCAGCCACGGCCGCAGCGAGCCGCCCTCGGGGTCGACCCTGTCGCGCAGCCGCCACGCCTCCATGAAGGTCGCGGCCATGACGTCCTCGGCCGTCGACCAGTCGGCGGTCAGCCGGAAGGCATGGTTGTAGACCGTCTTCGCCCAGCTGTCGAACAGCTCCGCGAAGGCGGTGGGGTCCCCGGCCCGTACCCGGGTACGCATATCAGTGCTCACCTCCATGAGCTGTCCGGCACCCCCCGCCCCCTTCCCGTGACCTGTGTCACAACGGCCGTGTTCCCGGGCGGCGTTCATGGAGCACGACGGCCAGCGGCATCGCCGTGAACATGGAGGAGTACGTTCCCACGGCGAGGCCGACGAGCAGGGCCAGGGCGAAGTCGGTGAGGGAGTCGCCACCGAACACCGCCAGCGCGGTGAGGACGAGCGCGGCGCCCGTCCCGGTGTTGACCGTGCGGGGCAGGGTCTGCACGAGCGCCCGGTCGGCGACGCGGCGGAAGGGAGCGGTGCGCCCCTTGTCCGCGCGCCGGGCCAGTTCCCTGACGCGGTCGAAGACGACGACGGAGTCGTTGACGGAGTAGCCGATGACGGTGAGGAGCGCGGCCAGGAAGACGCCGTCGACAGGTTTGCCGAGCCAGGCGAAGACGCCGACGAGGATCACGACGTCGTGCGCGAGGGCGGCGACGGCGGCCGTGCCGAGCAGCAGGCGGAACCGGGCCGCCAGGTAGACGAGTTGGGCGCCGAGGGCGACGGAGAGCGCGATGAGCGCCCCCCGGCGCAGTTCCGCGCCGAGACTGGGGCCGATGGCCTCGTCGCGGAGTTCGTCCGCGCGGCCCGTCAGTTCGCCGACGGCCGCGCCGACGGCGTCCGCCTGCGCGTCGCTCAACCGGCCGATCCGGACGGTGAGCCGGTTCTCGCCGGAGGTCTGCACGACGGCCCGCGGGAAACCGGCGTCGGCCAGGGCGGCGCGGGCCCGGTCGGGGTCGACCGCGGTGGAGGTGGCGTACTCGATCTGGCGGCCGCCGGTGAACTCGATGCCGAGGTCGAGGCCGCGCAGGGCGATTCCGGTTCCGGCGAGGACCAGTGCGGCGGCGGAGACGGCCAGCCACCGGCGGGGACTGCGCATCAGGTGCGGGTCCCTGCGGGCGAGCCGGTCGCGGACGGCGCCGGTGTGCGCGATGCCCGTCAAGTGGGGCCGGCGGCGCGGGCCCGGGCGGGCCACGGCGAGGTCGGCGAGCGCGCGGGTGACGACCAGCGCGCTGACCATCGAGGCGAGGACGCCGATGCCGAGGGTGACGCCGAAGCCGCGGACGGGGCCCGAGGCGAGGAGGAACAGCAGTCCGGCGGCGATGAGGGTGGTGATGTTGGAGTCGGCGATCGCGCTGAAGGCGTTGCGGAAGCCGGCGGCCAGGGCCGAGCGCGGGGTGGGCCGCCGGCGCACCGCGTACTCCTCCCGGGCTCGCTCGAAGACGAGCACGTTGGCGTCCACCGCCATGCCGATGGCCAGGACGAACCCGGCCAGTCCGGGCAGGGTGAGGGTGGCGCCGAGGGCGGCCAGGGCGGCGTAGGAGATCAGGCCGTAGCAGACCAGGGCCGTGGCGGCCAGGACGCCCAGCAGCCGGTAGACGACGATGACGAACAGGGCGGTCAGCGCGCTGCCGACGGCGGCGGCCCGGGCGCCGGCGGTGACGGCCTGCGCGCCGAGGGTGGGGCCGACGGTGCGCTGCTCGACGGTCTCGACCGGTACGGGCAGGGCGCCGCCGTTGACGAGCAGGGCGAGTTCGCGGGCGTCGCCGTCGTCGAAGGCGCCGTTGATCATCGTGGAGCCGCCGTCGATGCCGACGCCACAGTCCACCGAGGGGTCGACCTGCGGTGAGGAGATGATCCTGTCGTCGAGGACGATCGCCACCCGGCGGGCCGGGTCCCCCGCCGGCCGGCACGCCGCCTCGCCGGTCAGGCGGGCCCAGCGGTCGCGGCCCGCGTCCTCGAAGTCGACGGTGACGTGCCAGCCCGCGCCGCCCTGCTGGTCGAACCGGGCGGCGGCCTTCTCCACGTGGCTGCCGGTCAGCGCGGCCGCGCCGAGGCGCAGCGGCCGGCCGGACTCGTCGGGCAGGACGCGCGGACGGGTGGGGTCGGGTCGCGGATCGGAGGTGGGGGTGGGGTCGGGTCCGGCTTCGGGCGCGGTCTCGGACGCGGCCCCCGTCCCCGTACCCAGTACCCGGTGGAAGGTCAGCTGAGCGGTGCGGCCCAGTACCTGCGCCGCCTCCGCCGGGTCCTGGACGCCGGGGAGTTCGACGACGATGCGGTCGTCGCCGGAGCGGACGATGGTGGGTTCGGCGACACCGAGCGCGTCGACGCGGCCGCGCAGCACCTCCACGGTGCGGTCGACGGTGTCGTCGGTGTCTGCGTCGGCGGTGTCGGTGTCGGTGGGGCGGGTCTCCAGCACGATCTGGGTGCCGCCGCGCAGGTCGAGCCCGAGGTGGACGGGCACGGTCACGGCGACGTACAGGGACAGGGCGACGACGGCGAGGGCGAGCAGCCCTCGGATGCGCTGGGCGCGGGTCAAGCGGGCCTCCGGCAGGCGTGCCGCGGCCCGGGCGGGGCCGCGGTGAAGGAAGAAGAGGGGATGTCAGGCGCCTGGAGGAGGGGGCGGGGCGCGCAGGGGGTGACCGTCCGCCGGTCGCGGGCGGACGGGCGGAGGTACGGCCGTCGGCGGGGCCGGGGTTCCCGGCGAAGCGGTGTCGGCCGGGTCCCGGGGCGTGAGGCCGGCCGGGGGCGGCGGGGCGGGGAGGTCGCCGTGGACGCGGGCCGCTGCCGTGCGGACGGCGGGCGGCGTGTCGTCGGCGACGGGGGCGCCGCCCGCCTCGACGCCCCCGGAGACGCTGTGCGGGGCATGGAGGTGAGGGCCGTGGTGGGCGGCCGGGACGAGGAGGGTGGCGAGGACGACGAGGAGGGCGGTGAGCAGGGCGGCCGCCGTTGCCGCCGGGCGGGGCCCGCCACGGGGGACGGGACGCGCGGAGCACGTCATGTGCCGTCCCCCCTCTCCTCGTTTCCGTGCGGCCGGTTCGGGTTGCCTCCGTGCGGGCGGCCGCTCTCCTCTTCGACGTACGGGCGGCCTGCTTCGTGCCGTGCGGGCGGCCTGCTTCGTGCCGTGCGGGCCGGTTCAGGGTTCGATGAGGCCCGCGCGGATGGCGTACCGGGTGAGTTCCAGCCGGTCGCGCATGCCGAGTTTGTGCAGGAGGTTCGCCCGGTGGCGGTGGACGGTCTTGATGCTGATGAACAGCGTCTCCGCGATCTCCTTGGAGGTGTTGCCCTCCGCCACGAGCTTGAGGACCTCCTCCTCGCGCGCGGTCAGCACCCGTTGCGGGGGTTCCTCGCCGTGCCGGACGCGGTCGAGGTAGTTGCGCACGAGGGCGGTGACCGCGCCGGGGTAGAGGAAGGGTTCGTCGCGCACGGCGGCCCGGCAGGCGGCGACCAGGTCGCGGTCGGCCACGGACTTGAGGACGTATCCGCCGGCCCCGGCCTTCAACGCCTGGAAGAAGTACTGCTCGTTGTCGTGCATGGTCAGCATCAGGATGCGCAGGCCCGGCCTCAGCGCGGCGAGTTCGCGGGCCGCCTGGAGGCCGGTCATCCGGGGCATGGCGATGTCCAGTACGGCCAGGTCGATGTCGTGGGCCCGCGCCAGGGCGATGGCCTCGGCGCCGTCCCCGGCCTCGGCGACGACCTCGAGGTCGGGTTCCCGGTCGAGGATGAGGCGTACTCCGCGACGCACCAGGGCGTGGTCGTCGGCGAGGAGGATGCGGATCGGGGACGGGTCGGTCGGGGTGGTCATGGCACCTTCTTCTCGGCGGGCACGGTCAGCCGGACCTGGGTGCCGGCCGGCTGGGAGACGATGTCCAGGGTGGCCCCCACGAGCAGCGCCCGCTCACGCATCCCCCGGATGCCGGCGCCCTCGTGCGCGATGCCGGTTCCGTGGCCGTCGTCGGCGACGGCCAGCAGCAGCGAGCCGTCCGCGTGGGACAGGCTCACCTCGACCCGGCCGGCCCCGGCGTGGCGGGCCGCGTTGGTCAGGCTCTCCTGGGCGACCCGGTACAGCACCAGCTCCGTCTGCGGGTCGAGGGCCGGCAGGTCCGCGTCGAACCGGCGCAGGACGCGCAGTCCGGTGTGGGCGGCGAACTCGGTGGTGAGCGAGGTCAGGGCGCTGACCAGGCCGAGGTCGTCCAGCACCCCCGGGCGCAGCCGGCGTACCAGGCGGCGCACTTCGTCCAGGCTTCCCCGGGTGATCTCCTGGGCCTGCTGGAGTTCGCCCCGCAGGGGCTCGTCCGCCTCGTCCGCCGCCCGCTTCAGCGAGAGCAGGATCGCGGTCATCGTCTGCCCCACCTCGTCGTGCAGTTCCTGGGCGATACGGCGCCGTTCGGCCTCCTGCGCGAGCAGCACACGGCCGCTGCTCGCCGCCCTCTCGCTCTCCAGCCGGTCGAGCATGGCGTTGAAGGTGCGGATGAGGTCGGCGACCTCGCGCAGGCCGTGCGCGGGCAGCCGCTGGCCTGGGCGCAGCAGGTCGACCGTGGTCATCAGACGGGTGAGCCGGTCGAGGGGGGCCAGCGCGAGCCGCAGCAGGGCGGCGTCGGCGACCAGCATGACCAGCATGCCGCCGACCAGGATCACGGCCTCGGTCAGCAGGACCGGCACGGAGACGGTGACCGGGGCCCACAGCAGCAACGCGGTGGCCATGCCCAGCACCACCGCGTTCAGCCCGAAGATCCGCCAGAACAGGGACATCGGGATCGCGCCTTTCGCAGGGATCGCAGGAACACGCTTCGTACGGTCGGTCTCGTCGTCGGGGCCGCTGGGCCCGTCGTCACCCTCCCACTCGCCCTGCGGGCGGACGGCGGGGAGGTGACGACAGGGCCCGGGCGCGCCCGCGCGCGTGAGACGCGGGACGCGGACCGGCCGGCCCTCCGAACAGCGTGCGCGCTGTCCGCCGCCGCGTCGATGGGCTCTGATGCCCATTTCCCGACGTGCGCGCCAGCCGGGGCGGCGGCCCTCGAGAGGCAGCGCGTGCGGCTGCGGATGGGTACTGCGCCCGATAGGCAGGGCGCGGCGCGTCGGCGACGGTGGAGAAGGAGCGGCGACCACCACCGGACCGCTCCCCCGCCGAGCCGTCCGAGGAAGAGGTCCCGCCATGTCGTCGCTCGACACGCCCCCCACCGAAGGCCGTCCCGAGCGTCTGACGACGCACGAGGCCCGTCAGCGTCTCGAGCACGAGCGCAACGCGCGGCTGACCCAGCTGCGGGCCCTCGACGAGGCCGGGCAGGAGGTGACGGACCAGGTGACGGCCGCGCAGAAGGACGCCGTCCGGCGCGTGCTCACCGAGATCGAGGCGGCCTTCGCACGCGTCGCGGACGGCAGTTACGGCACCTGTGCGGGCTGCTCCCGGCCGGTGCCCGCCGAACGCCTGGAGATCCTGCCGTACACGCGGTTCTGCGTCGCCTGCCAGCGTCACAGCGTCTGATCCCGCGCGTCTCCGTTTCCCGTCCTGCCCTGACCGAGGGGTGACATCGTGAACCACCGGACCATCGGCGAGCGTGCCCCGGCCCTGTCCGCGGAGGACCTCGCCGCGCTCCGCGAGAACCTGCACGAGCAGCTGCGGTTCCGCCGCGAACAGATCGAGCAGCTCACGTCCGCCGCCCCCGGCGACGGGCCCGGCGGGCGGCGGGCCGCCGCCCAGGCCGAGGTCGGGGCCCAGCTCGCCGCCTCCGCCCGTATGGTCCTCGCCGACGTGGAGGCGGCGCTGCGCCGCATGGACGAGGGCCGCTACGGCTCCTGCCGCCTGTGCCGACGGCCCATCGCCCGCGAGCTGCTGGCGATCGTGCCGCAGGCCCGCCACTGTGCCCGTTGCCGCCAGGTCAGGGAGGCGGGCCGGTGATCCCCGCGGTCCGTCGCGGCTTTGGCCGGCACCGGCCGTGGCCGCTGTGCCGGCAGTGCTACGGCCTCGCCCTCGACGTGGGCGGCGCCCGTACGCGGGCCTGGACGTCCGACCGGGGCACGATCCTCGACGTCCCCACCGCGGCCGGCTCCGGGACCGGGGCACCACCTCGGCGGGGCGGCGTCGACAGCGCCGGTACGGCACGGTTGCTCGACCGGCTGTTCGGCGACCACGGGGCGGGGGGCGGCCGCGGCCGCCCCCTGGTCATCGTGAGCGGGCCCGTCCTGGACGGTGTCGCCCACCGGGACCGGGTCCGCGCCGCCGTCGACGTGCTGCGCCCGCGTGCCGTGCTCACCGTCCCCACCGCACGTGCCGTCGCCGTGGCCGCGCGGGCCGACCTGTCCCGGCCGCTGCTCGTCGTGGACCTCGGCGCCCGCCTCACGGAGGTCGTCCTGCTGGCGGACGGGGCGGTGGTCGACGCCCGCGGTGCCGCGCTGGGGACGGGCGACGTGGCCGGCGGCGCGCCGGGCACGGCCGGCGGCGACGGCGTCCCGGTGAGCACGGCCGGCGGCGACGGCACCGTCCCACCGGCAGCCCCGCCGGCCGCCCCACCGGCCGCCCTCCTCGTCGACGCGGTCACCGCCATGGTGACCGCGATGCTGGAGGAGGACCGCACGCCGCAGACGCTCGACGCCCTGCGGCGCGGTGTCCTGCTGGCCGGCGGAGGTGCGTCGCGGCCCGAGATCCCCTACCGGCTGACCGGCCGCCTGCACGCCCCGGTCCGCCCGGTGCCCGCCCCGCACACCGCGGCCGTACGGGGTGCCGCGGAACTCCTGCGGGCCGCGCACACCCACCCCTCGGCCGCAGGCGTCGCGGGGGCCGGGACGCCCCGGCCCCGCTGACGGCGGGCGACGTCAGCTCGTCGTCAGCGTGACGTCCTGCGCGCCCGCCGCGTGGAAGTACGGCAGCGGCAGGAGGCCCGCCGGGCGCAGTTCCGTCAGGGTGGCCTCGACACGGACCGCGCCGGGCGCGATCGGGTCCGGCGCGGGCCTGCCCGTGTTCACCCAGCGGTGCACGGCGCCGTCGCAGACGGCACGGGTGCCGCCGATGCCGTACCGGGTGGTCGAGTCCTTCCGTCCGACGGAGGAACTGACGAAGACGGGGCCTGAGCTGCCGACGCAGCGGTAGGTGCCGGTGAGGGTGACGGTGCCGTCGGCGGCGATCCGGCCGACCGGGTCGACGGTCACGCTCTCGGACGGGTCGGCGGCCGCGGGCGCGGCCACCGCGGGCGCGGCCGGCAGGAGCAGGGCGGCACCGGCGGCCGCGGTCAGGACGGGGCGCAGGACGGGGCGGAAAGGCATGAAGACCTCCTGGTAGGGGTCTCCACTGGTACCGGGAGGCCGGGTCCGCGACCGTGACGTCACTCCTTCGGTGGCGAGTCCGCACCGTGCGTCGGCGAACGGTCCGCGAGTTGTCCTGGTGCTGTCACACTCCCCGGCGGACCCTGGCGGCGGTGCCTCGCGCGGGCGCATGGTCGGTCCGACGGGGCCCACCGCCCGGTGGCCCCACCGACGTGGAGGTGCGCCATGTGTACCCACCCGACAACGAGCCCCACGGCCGACCACGCACACGTCGTCGCGGCCCGCCCCGAGCAGGGCTGGACCCTGCTGTGCGACGGCACGATCGTCTTCGACGACTCCGGCGAGCTGCTGCCCGACGGCCGCGTCGTGGCCCCGCACCGCGTGCCGGACGAACGGCTCGCCGTCGCCGCCTGATCAGTCCCCGAGGACGGCGAACCCGTCCAGCTCGACGAGGGCCTCCTCGTCCCACAGCCGTACGATCCCGACGACCGCCATGGCGGGATAGTCCCGGCCCGCCGAGTCCCGCCACAGGCGGCCGAGTTCGGGTGCGCAGGCCCGGTACGCGGCGACGTCGGTGACGTACACGGTGACGCGTGCGAGGTCCGCCGGGGTGCCGCCGGCCGCCGCGAGGGCGGTCAGGAGGTTGGCCAGGGCGCGGGCGAACTGGTCGGGCAGCGAGTCGCCGACCACCTTTCCGCCGGCGTCCAGCGCGGTCTGGCCGGCCAGGAACACCAGCCGGGAGCCGGTCGCGACGACCGCGTGCGAGAAGCCGGCCGGCGGTGACAGCTCCGGCGGGTTGACGCGCTCGGCGGTCACCGGACGCCCTCCGGTCCGGGCTGCGAGGGACCGCCCTCGCCCGCCGCCGCTCGATCCGGCGCCGTACGACCGGGCCCCGCGGGATCCGCAACCGCGCGACCCGGCGCCGCGCGATCCGACGCCGTACGATCCGACGCCGTACGATCCGGCGCCGTACGATCCGCCTCCATGTACAACTCCTTGGCGATGACCGCGCGTTGCACCTCGCTCGCCCCCTCGTAGATCCTTGGTGCCCGTACCTCGCGGTACAGGTGTTCCAGCAGGTGGCCCCGGCGCAGGGCGCGGGCGCCGTGGAGCTGGACGGCCGTGTCGACGACGTACTGGGCGGTCTCGGTGGCGAGGAGTTTCGCCATGGCGGCGCGGCGCGGCACGTCCGGCGCGCCGGTGTCGTACGCCGTGGCGGCGGCGTACACCATCAGGCGGGCCGACTCCGTGCGCAGGGACATCTCGGCGACCTGGTGGGCGACCGTCTGGAGGTCCCTCAGCTTGCCGCCGAAGGCGTCCCGGCGCGCGGTGTGGGTCAGGGTGGCGTCGAGGGCGGCCTGGGCCATGCCGACGGCGAAGGCTCCGACGCTGGGCCGGAAGAGGTTGAGGGTGGACATGGCCACGCGGAAGCCGCGGTCCGGTTCGCCGAGCAGGTCGGCCCCGGTGACCGGGACGGCGTCAAGGGCGAGGGCGCCGATGGGGTGCGGGGAGAGCATGTCGAGGGCGGTGCCGGTGAGGCCGGGGCGGTCGGCGGGGAGCAGGAAGGCGGTGACGCCGCGGGCGCCCGCTCCGGGTGTCGTGCGGGCGAAGACGGTGTAGAAGTCGGCTTCGGGGGCGTTGGAGATCCAGCGTTTCCCGCCGGTCAGGCGCCAGCCGTCGGCGCCGTCGGGCTCCGCGGTGAGGGAGAGCGCGGCCGCGTCCGAGCCCGCCCCCGGCTCGCTGAGCGCGAAGGCGGCGACGGCGCTGCCGTCGGTGACGCGGGGCAGCCAGCGCTCCCGCTGGTCGCGGCTGCCGTGCGCGTGGACGGGGTGCGCGCCGAGGCCCTGGAGGGCGAGGGCGGTCTCGGCCTCGGTGCAGGCCTGGGCGAGGGATTCGCGCATCAGGCAGAGGTCGAGGGCGCCGGAGGTGAACAGGCGGGCGAGCAGGCCCAGTCGGCCGAGTTCGGCGAGGAGGGGCCGGTTGATCCGGCCGGGTTGGCCCTTCTCCGCGAGCGGGCGCAGCCGGTCGGCGGCCAGGGTGCGCAGTTCGGCGCACCAGACGGTCTGTGCCGGTTCGAGCGAGAATGCGGGCATCGCCGCCCCTCTCCGCCGATGGCCTCGGCTCTGCCGCTCTCACGGTATCGCGAACCATTGACTGCCGTCACCAACGCGATACGCTCGGTGCGCGAGCCCACCGTCACGCCCGCCACGGCGCTCCCGGGCGCCCACCAAGGCAAGGGGGCGACCCGCCATGCACGCCTCGGCCCACGTCGACACCTTCGCGCGCGACCACCTCCCGCCGCCCGGTCAGTGGCCCGGGCTGCGCTTCGACCTGCCGGAGCTGCGCTACCCCGGACGGCTGAACGCCGCCGCCGAGCTGCTCGCCGGCGGCGCCCCCGGGCGGCCGGTGTTCCGCACCCCGGCGGGGCCGCCCTGGACGTACGGGGAGCTGCGTGCCCGCGTCGACCGGCTGGCGCACGTCCTCACCGGCGAGCTGGGCGTCGTACCGGGCAACCGGGTGCTGCTGCGCGGGCCGACCACGCCGTGGCTGGCGGCCTGCTGGCTGGCGGTGCTGAAGGCGGGCGCGATCGCGGTCACCGTGCTGGCGCAGCAGCGCCCGCAGGAGCTGCGCACGATGTGCGCGATCGCCCGGGTGGGGCACGCCCTGTGCGACATCCGGTCCGTGGACGACCTCGCCGAGGCGGGGATACCGGGGCTGCGGATCGCGGTGTACGGCGGTGCCGCGCCCGACGACCTGCTGAACCGGCGGGCGCCCGCCGGCCCGTTCCCGGCCGTGGACACCGCCGCCGACGACGTGGCGCTGATCGCCTTCACCTCGGGCACCACCGGCCGGCCCAAGGGGTGCCTGCACTTCCACCGGGACGTGCTGGCGATCGCCGACACCTTCTCCCGGCACGTGCTGGCGCCGCGCGCCGACGACGTGTTCGCGGGCAGTCCCCCGCTCGGTTTCACCTTCGGTCTCGGCGGCCTGCTGGTCTTCCCGATGCGGGCCGGCGCGAGCGCCCTGCTGCTCGAACAGGCCGGTCCGCGGCAGCTGTTGGCGGCGGTCGCCGAGCACCGGGTGTCCGTGCTGTTCACCGCGCCCACGGCCTACCGGGCGATGCTCGGCGACCTCGACGGGCACGACGTCTCGTCGCTGCGCCGCTGTGTCTCCGCCGGCGAGAACCTGCCCGCGGCCACCTGGCGGGCCTGGCACGAGCGGACCGGGCTGCGCCTGATCAACGGGATCGGGGCCACCGAGCTGCTGCACATCTTCATCTCCGCGGCCGACGGGCGGATCCGGCCGGGCACCACGGGCGTCCCCGTGCCGGGCTGGCAGGCGCGGGTGCAGGACGACGACGGCGACCCCGTCCCCGACGGCCTGCCCGGACTGCTCGCCGTGCGCGGCCCGGTGGGCTGCCGCTACCTCGCCGACCCCCGGCAGCGGGAGTACGTGCGCAACGGGTGGAACGTCACCGGCGACACCTACGTCCGCGAGGCGGACGGCTACTTCCGGTACGTGGCCCGCGCCGACGACATGATCGTCTCCGCCGGGTACAACATCGCGGGCCCCGAGGTGGAGGACGCGCTGCTGCGGCATCCCGACGTCGTCGAGACGGCGGTCGTCGGGCGGCCCGACGAGGCGCGCGGCCGGGTGGTGGTGGCGTTCGCCGTCCTGCGGGCCGGGGCGCGCCCGGACGCGGAGGCGCTGCGGGCCTTCCTCAAGACGGAGCTGGCGCCGTACAAGTGTCCGCGCGAGATCGTGTTCCTGGACGCGCTGCCGCGCACCGCGACCGGCAAACTCCAGCGCTTCCGGCTGCGCCCCACCGGTGACACCGATGGTGACCAGCAGTGATGCCGACGACCTAAGATGATCAACGTGTCCGACCAGCCCGCACCTCGGTCCCTCATCGTCACGCTCTACGGCGCGTACGGCCGCTTCGCGCCGGGCCCGGTGCCCGTCGCCGAACTGATCCGGCTGCTCGCCGCGGTCGGCGTCGACGCGCCGTCCGTGCGCTCCTCGGTGTCCCGGCTGAAACGACGCGGCCTGCTGCTGCCCGCCCGCACCCCGCAGGGCGCCGCCGGGTACGAACTGTCGGCGGAGGCACGGCAGTTGCTGGAGGACGGCGACCGGCGCATCTACGCCACCGCCCCGCCCGAGGACGAGGGCTGGGTGCTGGCGGTGTTCTCGGTGCCGGAGTCGGAGCGGCAGAAGCGGCACGTGCTGCGTTCCCGGCTGGCCGGCCTCGGCTTCGGCACGGCCGCCCCCGGCGTGTGGATCGCCCCGGCCCGGCTGTACGACGAGACCCGGCACACCCTGGAACGGCTGCGACTGGACGGCTACGTGGACTTCTTCCGCGGCGAGCACCTCGGTTTCGCGCCGACCGTCGAGGCCGTCGGCCGCTGGTGGGACCTGGCGGCCGTCGCCAAGGAGCACGAGGCGTTCCTCGACCGCCACGCGCACGTGCTGCGGGCCTGGGAGCGGCGCCCGGACACCCCCGCGGAGGAGGCGTACCGCGACTACCTGCTCGCCCTGGACGCCTGGCGTCATCTGCCCTACGCCGACCCCGGCCTGCCCGCCGGACTGCTCCCCGGTGACTGGCCGGGGACGCGCTCGGCGGCGGTGTTCCGGGGGCTGCACGACCGGCTGCGGGACGCGGGCGCCGCCTTCACGGGCCTGCTCCCGGACGCCTGAGCCGCCTCCGTCCTCAACTCTCCAGCTTCAGGCGCGGTTTGGGGGCGTCCGTACGGCCGGTCCGCGGTGGCCGGCTGCCCGCCAGGTACGGGGCCGGCCAGACGGCGCCCGGTCCGTCGTAGCCCTGTTCGGCGGCCGCGTGCAGGGTCCAGTGCGGGTCGTACAGGTGCGGGCGGGCCAGCGCGCACAGGTCCGCGCGCCCGGCCAGCAGCAGCGAGTTGACGTCGTCCCAGGAGGAGATGGCGCCGACCGCGATCACCGGGATCCGCGCCTCGTGCCGGATCCGGTCCGCGAACGGCGTCTGGTACGACCGGCCGTACTGCGGTGCCTCGTCGGCGACGACCTGCCCGGTGGAGACGTCGATCGCGTCGGCTCCGTGTGCGGCGAAGGCGCGGGCGATCTCGACGGCGTCCTCGGCCGTGGTCCCGCCGTCGGCCCAGTCGGTCGCGGATATCCGTACGGTCATGGGCCGTTCCTCCGGCCACACGGCCCGTACGGCGTCGAAGACCTCCAGCGGGAACCGCAGCCGCCGTTCCGGCGAGCCGCCGTAGGCGTCGGTGCGCCGGTTGGTCAGCGGGGAGAGGAATCCGGACAGCAGGTAGCCGTGGGCGCAGTGCAGTTCGAGGAGGTCGAAACCGGCCCGCGCGGCCCGCCCGGCCGCCGCCGCGAACTGATGCCTCAGATCCGTTAGTCGGGCCCGGCCGAGTTCCCGGGGCAGCTGGCTGCCCGGCTTGTACGGCAGCGGGGAGGCGGCCACGACGGGCCAGTTGCCCTCCGGCAGGGGCTCGTCCATGCCCTCCCACATCAGCCGGGTCGAGCCCTTGCGCCCGGAGTGGCCGAGCTGCACGCCGATCGCGGTGCCCGGCGCCCGCTCGTGCACGAAGCCGGTGATCCGCCGCCACGCCTCGGCCTGCCGTGCGGTGTAGAGGCCGGTGCAGCCGGGTGTGATGCGCCCCTCGGGCGACACGCACACCATCTCCGTCATGACCAGCCCGGCCCCGCCGAGGGCGCGGGCGCCGAGGTGGACGAGGTGGAGGTCGCCGGGGACGCCGTCGGCCGCGGAGTACAGGTCCATCGGGGAGACGACGACCCGGTTGCGCAGGGTCAGGCCGCGCAGCCGCAGCGGCGTGAACATCGGCGGGGTGCCGGGCGGGCAGCCGAACTCCCGCTCCACGCCGCCGGTGAAGCGTGCGTCGCGCAGCCGCAGGTTGTCGTGGGTGACGCGGCGGCTGCGGGTGAGCAGGTTGAAGGCGAACCGGCGCGGCGGCTGGTCGACGTACAGGGCGAGGTTCTCGAACCATTCCAGGCTGGCGCGGGCGGCACGCTGGGTGGAGGCGACGACCGGCTTGCGCTCCTCCTCGTAGGCGGTCAGCGCCGAGCGCAGGTCGGGCTGTTCCTCCAGGCAGGCCGTCAGCGCCAGGGCGTCCTCGACGGCGAGCTTGGTGCCGGAGCCGACGGAGAAGTGGGCGGTGTGGGCGGCGTCGCCCAGCAGCACCACGTTGTTGTGGGACCAGCGTTCGTTGACCACCGTGCGGAACGTGGTCCACGCCGAGTCGTTGGACCGCAGCGGCCTGCCGCCGAGCGCGTCCGCGAAGATCTCGGCGCAGCGTTCGACGGACTCCCGCGGGGTGGCCTGGTCGAACCCGGCCGCGTGCCACACCTCCTCGCGCATCTCGACGATGACGGTGGAGGCACCGGATGGGTTCCGCGGCCCGGAGGGCCCCGTTGCGGGGTGGTGGTCGGGAGACGGGCGGGCGTAGGGGTAGCCGTGCAGTTGCATCACGCCGTGCTCGGTCTCGGCGATCTCGAACCGGAAGGCGTCGAAGGGGAAGTCGACGGCCAGCCAGAGGTAGCGGCAGCGGTGGGTGGTGACCCGGGGGCGGAACACCTGGGCGTAGGTCTCGCGGGTGGCGCTGTGCACGCCGTCGGCGGCGACGACCAGGTCGTGGGTCCGCGCGAGGCGCGCCACGGGCGGGGCCTCGGTGTGGCGCAGGTCGACGCCGAGGGCGTGGCAGCGGGTGTGCAGGATCTCCAGGAGGCGTTTTCGGCCCAGGGCGGCGAAGCCGTGGCCTGTACAGGTGTGGCGGGTGTTTCTGTGGACGACGTCCACGTCGTCCCAGCGGACGAAGTTCCGCCGCAGGGCGTCGTGGACGGCGGGGTCGGCGTGCTCGATGCCGCCGAGGGTCTCGTCGGAGAGGACCACACCGAAGCCGAAGGTGCGGTCGGCGGGGGTGCGTTCCCAGAGGGTGACCCGGCGGTCGGGGGCGCGGCGTTTGAGCAGGGCGGCGGTGTAGAGGCCGCCCGGGCCGCCGCCGATGATCGCGATGCGCGAAGGACGGGCGGGCCCGTCGTCGGCGGGCCGCGCCGTCGTGACGGGTCGCGTCCCCGAGGACGGCGTGCTCAACGCCCCTGCCATTTCGGCGACCTCTTCTCCGTGAACGCCGCGTGGAACTCCGCGTAGTCCTCGCCGTTCATCAGGAGGGCCTGCGTCGCCGCGTCCAGTTCCACCGCCGCCGCCAGCGGCATGTCGAGTTCGGCCGTCAGCAGGGCCTTGGTCTGGGCGTACGCCAGTGCCGGGCCGTCGGCCAGGCGGCGGGCGAGGCGGTGGGCGGCCTCGTCGGCGTGGGCCTCCTGCGTCAGCTCGCTGACGAGGCCGATCCGCTCCGCCTCGGCGGCGCGGACCGGTTCGCCGAGCATGAGCAGGCGGGTCGCGTGGCCGAGGCCGACGACGCGGGGCAGGAGGTAGGCGGCACCCATGTCGCCACCGGAGAGGCCGACACGGGTGAAGAGGAACGCGAAGCGGGCGCTGGGGTCGGCGACGCGGAAGTCCGCGGCCAGGGCCAGCACCGCGCCCGCTCCGGCGGCCACCCCGTGCACGGCCGCGATCACCGGGAACGGGCACTCCCGTACCGCCCGGACGACCTGGCCGGTCATCCGGTTGAAGTCGAGCAGCTGGGCGGTGTCCAGGGCGAGGGTGGCACCGATGATCTCCTCGACGTCTCCGCCGGAGCAGAAGCCGCGCCCCTCGCCGGCCAGCACCAGGGCGCGCACGGAGCGCTCCCTGGACAGCTCGGCGAGCAGGTCGCGCAGGTCGGCGTAGGCGCCGAAGGTGAGCGCGTTGAGCTTCTCGGGGCGGGCGAGGGTGACGGTGGCGACGCCGTCGGCGCGGGTGACGCGCAGGTGGTGCCAGTCGGAGGTGCGGGCGGCGGAGCCGGTGAAGGGACTCATGAGGGCGGCCTCCTCGACGAGCGGTCACCCTCGAAGTTATCACCTGTATGTGACTGTCGTCAGGAGCGCGCGACAAGGCAGGCGGGTGTGCGACGGACGCGTCACCGCGCGAGGGGTCCGCGTCACCTGCGTCACCGGTCCTCGACAACGCGGTAACGACGGGATCAGGGGTGCGCCCGGGGCCGTTGTGCCGGGTAGGCCGACCGGCGACGGGACGGACGTCCGCCGTACGGCGGACGGTCCCGTACGGCGGCCGGTCCGGGCCTCCGGCGGAGGCCGCCGTACCATTCCTCGAATCGAAAGCAGGGACGCCTGATGCCGCACACGGGGACCTGCGCCATGAACGGACTCGCCTTGCACGAACGCCCCTCCTCCGCCGCGTCCTGGCGCATCGCGCTGCCGCACTCCGCCGCGGCCGTGCCGGTCGCGCGTGCCCTGGTCCGCACGGCGCTGGCGGAGCTGGAGCACGGGGCGGACAGCGACACGGCGGAGCTGCTGACCGCCGAGCTGGTGGCGAACGCCGTGGAGCACACCGCCGGGGACGACCCGATAGAGCTGGTGGTGCGGCTGCTGCCGACCGGCTGCCAGGTCGAGGTGCACGACCCCGACCCGGTGCCGCCCGGCGACCTGACCCGTCCGGCCCCCGGCCGGGAGCCCGACCCGTGGCAGGAACACGGGCGCGGGCTGCTGCTGATCCGCGCGCTCAGCTCGTCCTGCGGTCACCGGCCGACGGAGACCGGCAAGGCGGTGTGGTTCCGGCTGGCCGTCGTTCCGCCGCAGGGACGCCCGCGTCCCGTGTGAGCCGGGCCCCGTGGGGCCGGCGCCACCGCGGCCTCGCGGCCGGCGTCACCGCAGCCTCGCGGCCGGCGGCGCGGTAGCCCCTCGGGCCGGCGTCACGTAAGCCCCCTCGGGCCGACGTCGCCACGGGCCCGTGGCCGGGCCGGCATGGCCGCGGCCTCGCGGCCGGCGCACCGCCGCGGCCCTACCGGGCCAGCGTCGCCACCAGGACGGCCTTGATGGTGTGCAGCCGGTTCTCGGCCTCGTCGAAGACGACGGAGTGCGCGGACTCGAAGACCTCGTCGGTCACCTCCAGCGAGTCCAGACCGTGCCGGTCGTGGATCTCGCGGCCGACCTTGGTGCCGAGGTCGTGGAAGGCGGGCAGGCAGTGCAGGAACTTGACGTCCGGATTGCCGGTGGCGCGCAGGACGTCCATGGTCACGGCGTATGGGGCGAGGGCCTCGATCCGCTCGTCCCAGACCTCCTTGGGCTCCCCCATGGAGACCCACACGTCGGTGGCGACGAAGTCGGCGCCGCGCACGCCCTCGGCGAGCGACTCGGTGAGCGTGACGCGCGCGCCGCCGGCCTCGGCCAGTTCGCGGGCGCGGTCGACGACCTCCTGGGCGGGCCAGTAGGACTTGGGGGCGACGATGCGCACGTCCATGCCGAGCAGGGCGCCGGTGACCAGGTAGGAGTTGCCCATGTTGAAGCGGGCGTCGCCGAGGTAGGCGAGGGTGATCTCGTGCAGCGGCCGGTCGGTGTGCTCGGTCATGGTGAGCACGTCGGCGAGCATCTGGGTGGGGTGCCAGTCGTCGGTGAGGCCGTTGTAGACGGGCACGCCGGCGTACGCGGCCAGCTCCTCGACCTTGTCCTGGCTGTCGCCGCGGTACTGGATGCCGTCGTACATCCGGCCGAGCACGCGCGCGGTGTCCTTCACGGACTCCTTGTGGCCGATCTGCGAGCCGCTCGGGTCGAGGTACGTGGTGGAGGCGCCCTGGTCGGCGGCGGCGACCTCGAACGCGCAGCGGGTGCGCGTGGAGGTCTTCTCGAAGATCAGGGCGATGTTGCGGCCGGTGAGGTACCGCGTCTCGGTCCCGGCCTTCTTGGCGGCCTTCAGCTCGGCGGCCAGCTCGATCAGCCCGCGGAACTCCTCCTGGGTGAGATCCAGCTCCTTGAGGAGGTGGCGGCCGGCGAGGGCGGTCGGGACTGTCGCCATGGGGGCGCTCCAGAGGTGCGGTGAACAGGTTCCGCGGCAGGTTCGCTGACGCGTTCATTGACGGTCTCAATGACAGGGGATTGGAAGTCTATACGACGTTAGGCATTTATATACATCCCTGTCCCGCTCCCCATCGGCTTCCCGCGGACTTCCCACCGGGACCGCACCGGGACCACGCCGGGACCGCACCGGGAGCACGCCGGCCCGCACCGGCCCGCACGCCCTCGGCTACACCGGCCCCCGCTCCACCGGGCAGCTCATGCAGCGCGGCCCGCCCCTCCCCCGCCCCAGCTCGCTGCCCGGGATCTCTATGACCTCGATGCCCTGCTTGCGCAGATGGGTGTTGGTGGTGGCGTTGCGCTCGTAGGCGACGACGACGCCCGGCTCGACGGCCAGGACGTTGCAGCCGTCGTCCCACTGCTCGCGTTCGGCGGCGTGCACGTCCTGGGTGGCGGTGAGGACGCGGATCTCGCTGAGGCCGAGGGCGGCGGCGATCGCGCGGTGCATGTGCTCCGGCGGGTGGTCGGTGACCTTGAGCTCCTTCTCGCCGACGCCGGGCTCGATGGTGTACGAGCGGAGCATGCCGAGGCCGGCGTACTGGGTGAAGGTGTCGCCGTCGACCATCGTCATCACGGTGTCGAGGTGCATGAACGCGCGCCGCTTCGGCATGTCGAGGGCGACGATCGTGGCGGCCGAGCCCGCCGCGAACAGCTTGTGGGCGAGCATCTCGACGGCCTGCGGGGTGGTGCGCTCGCTCATGCCGATGAGGACGGCGCCGTTGCCGATGACGAGGACGTCCCCGCCCTCGATGGTGGAGGGGTAGTCGGCCTGCCCCTCGGACCAGAGGTGGAACTCCTCGGCACGGAAGAGGGGGTGGTGGCGGTAGATCGCCTCGAAGTGCACGGTCTCCCGACGGCGGGCCGGCCAGCGCATGGCGTTGATGGAGACGCCGTCGTAGATCCAGGCGGAGGTGTCACGGGTGAAGAGGTGGTTGGGGAGGGGACCGAGGAGGAAGTCGTCGAGCTCCATGACGTGGAAGCGCACGGAGGTCGGCTCGGGGTGCGCGTCGAGGAACTCCCGCTTAGTCATGCCGCCGACGAGGACCTCCGCCAGTGCGGGCGCGGGCAGGTTCTCGAAGGCCGCGCGGAGGTGGTCGGTGGCGAGCACCCCGTACTCCTTCTCGTCGAAGACCCGGTCCAGGACGAGCGCTCGGGCCGCCGGGATCTCCAGGGCCTCGGTGAGCAGGTCGCCGAAGAGGTGGACGTCGACGCCGCGGTCGCGCAGCACGTCCGCGAAGCCGTCGTGCTCGGCGCGCGCCCGCCGCACCCACAGCACGTCGTCGAAGAGGAGGGCGTCCTTGTTGCTGGGGGTGAGCCTTTTGAGCTCGAGATCGGGCCGGTGCAGGATGACGCGGCGCAGCCGCCCGGCCTCGGAGTCGACGTGGAATCCCATGCCTCCATCCTGACCACCGGGACCCGCCTTCACCCGCCCCCGGCCCGATTCCGTACCAGCTTGTTCTCGTCCTCTTGACGACAAGCGGATCTTCCATTTATCGTCCTGGTGACGAAAACAGTCCGACCGAGGGGGATCCCGTGGCCGACATCACCCGGCGCCTGGGGTGGCGCCACCTGCGGGGCGCTCCGACGGCGCACATCCGCCACCACCGCTCCGGCAGACTGGCGCACGACGGTACGGGGCTCAGCTTCTGGTTCCGCCCGCTGACCGCCGCGCTCTCCGAGGTCCCGGTGGACGACCGTGAACTGGCCATGACCTTCCACGCCCGTACGGCCGACTTCCAGGATGTGGCCGTCCAGGCGACCGTGACCTACCGGGTCGGCGACCCGGCGCTCGCCGCCGCCCGTCTCGACTTCTCGATCGACCCCGACACCGGGGCCTGGCGCGGCGCTCCCCTGGAGCAGCTCGGCACCCTGCTGACCGAGACGGCCCAGCAGCACGCGCTGGACGTGCTCGCCCGCACGCCGCTGTCGGCGGCGCTGGTCGACGGGGTGACGGCGGTGCGCGAGCGGGTCGCGGCCGGGCTCGCGGCGGAGCCCCGGCTGCCCGCCACCGGCATCGAGATCGTCGCCGTACGCGTGGTGGCGCTGCGGCCGGAACCCGAGGTGGAGCGGGCGCTGCGCACCCCGGCGCGCGAGCAGATCCAGCAGGAGGCCGACCGGGCGACGTACGAGCGGCGGGCGGTGGCCGTCGAGCGGGAGCGCACGATCGCCGAGAACGAACTCGCCAGCCGGATCGAACTCGCCCGGCGCGAGGAGCAGTTGGTCGACCAGCGCGGTACCAACGCGCGCCGCGGGGCCGAGGAGGACGCGGCGGCCGACAAGGTGCGCGCCGAGGCGGAGGCCGCCCGCCTGGTCCGGCTGGCGGAGGCGGAGGCGGCCCGTGCCGTGGCCCTCGGCGACGCGGAGGCGACCCGCTCGCTGCGGCTCGCCCGCGCGGAGGCGGAGGCGGCCCGTGAGGTGGGCGAGGCGCGGGCGCAGGCCCAGGCGGCCTGGCTCCGGGTGCACGCGGACGTCGACGTCGCCACCCTGCACGCCCTCACCGGCACCCGGCTCGCGGAGAACCTGCCGCACATCGACAGCCTGACCGTCTCGCCCGACGTGCTGACCGGGCTGCTGGCCAGGCTGGGAGCACCGCAGTGAGTCTCGCCCCGCGGGCCGTGCTGGTCCACCGCACCACGGAGTACGAGGAGTTGGTGGCCCGGCACGGCACGCACGGCCAGGCCGCCTTCTTCCTCTCCTCGCGGGGCCGGGACATCGAGGAGATCGCCGAACGCCACCGCGCCACCCGGCGCGCGCTGGCCCGGGTGACGGCGGCGATCCCCCTGACCTGGCGTCAGAGCCGGGTCGAACGGCGGGACCTGGACCGTTTCCTGTTCGCGCCCGAGGACGTGGTGATCGTGGTCGGCCAGGACGGGCTGGTGGCGAACGTCGCCAAGTACCTGTCGGGCCAGCCGGTCGTGGGCATCGACACGGACCCCGGCCGCAACCCGGGCGTCCTGGTCCGCCACCGGCCCGCCGACACCGAGGCGCTGCTGGCGGCCGGCACCGGGGGCGTCGAGGAACTGACCATGGTCGAGGCCGTCGCCGACGACACCCAACGGCTGGTGGCCCTGAACGAGATCTATCTCGGCGCGGCCGGCCACCAGACCGCCCGGTACCGCCTGGGCCTCGACGGCGACGGGGGTGTCGCCGAGGCCCAGGCCTCCTCCGGAGTGCTGGTCGGCACCGGTACGGGAGCCACCGGCTGGATCCGCTCGGTCCGGCAGCAGCGCGGCGGCGACGGCCCGCGCCCGCCGGGCCCGTCCGAACAGCGGCTGCTGTGGTTCGTCCGGGAGGCCTGGCCGTCCCCGGCCACCGGAACCTCCCTGGTCGCGGGCGAACTCACGGCCGGCGCCCGGCTGACCCTGACCGTCGAGTCGGAACGGCTGATCGCCTTCGGCGACGGCATCGAGAGCGACGCGGTGGAACTGACCTGGGGGCAGCGGGTGACGGTGGGCGTGTGCGAGGAGCGGCTGCGGCTGGTGCGCTGACACCCCCTCCTTCGCCGCCGCGGTCCGCCCTGCCCGTCGGCCCGGCGCCCCGCCGCGGTCCGCCCCACCCGTCGGCCCGGCGCCCCGCCGCGGTCCGCCCCACCCGTCGGCCCGGCACCCCGCCGCCCTTCGCCTCCGGCCCGGCCCGCGGGCCGCTTGGTCCCGGCCCGCACACCCGAACCGGCCCGCCACTTGGTCCCGGCCCGCGTGCCACACCCCGGCCTTCCCCGGGGGCCACCGGCGTCCGTGACGTCCCGGACCCCGCCGGACCAGGGCGTCGGGCTGTACGCGTGACTGCGGACCCCGTCCCTCCGGACCCTCGTTTCCAGCCCGCCCGTTGTTCGAGGACGTGGTCCGTCCGGGGCCGGTGCGGGGGTCCGGGGGCGCGGCCCCCGGGGCCGGGACGGGGAGGGGCGGCGGGGGCGAGAACCGCCCCCCGCCGCCCCCGCGCCTCACAGCCGGGGGTCCACCGGCTCCGACTCCAGGGCCAGCACGCCGAAGACCGCCTCGTGCACGCGCCACAGGGGCTCGCCCTCCGCCAGCCGGTCCAGGGCCTCCAGGCCGAGGGCGTACTCGCGGACCGCCAGGGAGCGCTTGTGGTTCAGGAAGCGCTGCCGCAGCCGGGCGAGGTTGTCGGGGCGGGTGTACTCCGGGCCGTAGATGATCCGCAGGTACTCGCGTCCCCGGCACTTGATGCCCGGCTGGACCAGGCGGCCCGCCCGGCTGCGCACCAGCGCCCCCAGCGGCTTGACGACCATGCCCTCACCGCCGCGCTCCGTCATCTCCAGCCACCAGTCGACGCCGGCCCGCACCGACTCGGGGTCGGCCGTGTCGACGTACAGGCGCCGGGTCGTCCGGAGCAGACCGGTGCCGTCGTGCTCCACCAGCCGGTCCAGCAGGGCCAGTTGTCCGTCGTGGGGCAGGGCGGCAAGGCTGCGCCCCTGGACGGCGAGGAGCTGGAACGGCGCCAGACGGACCCCGTCCAGACCGTCCGTGCTCCAGCAGTAGCGGCGGTACGCCTCGGTGAACGCGGCCGCGTCCGACGCGCGTTCGCGCTGCCGGGACAGCAGGTCCTCGACGTCGACCCCGCGCGCCGCCGCGCCCTCCAGGGCGGCCAGGGCGCCCGGGAAGACGGCGCCGGACGCGGCGCCGACCGCCGCGTACTGCGAGCGCAGCAGCCCGGCCGCCTTCAGCGACCACGGCATCAGCTCCGCGTCCAGCAGCAGCCAGTCCGTGTCGAGTTCGTCCCAGAGACCGGCCTCGCCGACCGCCGTGCGGACCCGGTCGAGGATCTTCTCGGTGACCGACTCGTCGTCGAAGAACGGGCGGCCGGTGCGGGTGTAGAGCGAGCCCGTGGGGCCTCCCCCGCTCCCGGCCGTGCTCGAGGGGGAGGTGCCCCCGACGCCGAAGCGCCTGCGCGCCGTCTCCGCGTCCCGGCACACCAGGACCACCGCCCGCGAACCCATGTGCTTCTCCTCGCACACGACCCGCGCCACACCGTCCTCGGCGTACTGCGCGAACGCCTCCGCCGGGTGCTCCAGGTACCCCTCGACGCGGCTGGTCGCCGTCGGCGCCATGGTGGGCGGCAGGTAGGGCAGCAGGCGCGGGTCGACGGCGAACCGGCTCATGACCTCCAGGGCCGCCGCTGCGTTCTCCTCGCGCACGGACACCCGTCCCGCGTGCCGGGTCTCGACCACCCGCCGGCCGTGCACGTCCTTCAGATCCAGCGGACGTCCGTCGTGCCCGCCCGGCGCCTCGGACCGCAACGGCTTCACCGGCTCGTACCAGACCCGCTCGGCCGGTACGTCGACCAGCTCCCGCTCCGGCCAGCGCAGCGCGGTCAGCCTGCCGCCGAACACGGCACCGGTGTCCAGGCAGATGGTGTTGTTGAGCCAGCTCGCCTCCGGGACCGGGGTGTGGCCGTAGACGACCGCGGCCCGGCCCCGGTAGTCCTCCGCCCACGGGTAGCGCACCGGCAGGCCGAACTCGTCGGTCTCGCCGGTGGTGTCGCCGTACAGGGCGTGCGAGCGGACCCGGCCCGAGGTGCGGCCGTGGTACTTCTCGGGCAGGCCGGCGTGGCACACCACCAGCCTGCCGCCGTCGAGGACGTAGTGGCTGACGAGCCCGTCGAGGAACTCCCGCACCTCGGCGCGGAACTCCTCGCTCTCGCGCTCCATCTGCTCGATGGTCTCGGCGAGGCCGTGAGTGGGCCGGACCCTGCGGCCGCGCAGGTGACGGCCGTACTTGTTCTCGTGGTTGCCGGGCACGCACAGCGCGTTGCCCGATTTGACCATCGCCATCACGCGGCGCAGCACGCCGGGGCTGTCGGGGCCGCGGTCGACGAGGTCGCCGACGAAGACGGCACGGCGGCCCTCCGGGTGCACGCCGTCGACGTAGCCGAGCTTGCCGAGCAGCGACTCCAGTTCGGCGGCGCAGCCGTGGATGTCGCCGACGATGTCGAAGGGGCCGGTGAGGTGGGTCAGGTCGTTGAAGCGCTTCTCGGTGACGACGGTGGCGTTCTCGACGTCCGCCACGCCCCGCAGGACGTGCACCTTGCGGAAGCCCTCGCGTTCCAGGTGCCGCAGCGAGCGGCGCAGTTCGCGGGTGTGGCGCTGGACGACCCGGCGGGGCATGTCGGCGCGGTCGGCACGGGCCGCGTTGCGTTCGGCGCACACCTCCTCCGGCACGTCCAGCACGATCGCGATGGGCAGCACGTCGTACTGCCGGGCCAGGTCGATCAGCCGGCGCCGGGCGTCCTGCTGCACGCTGGTCGCGTCGACGACCGTGCGCCGGCCCGCCGCGAGGCGCTTGCCGGCGATGTGGTGCAGGACGTCGAAGGCGTCCCGCGAGGCGCTCTGGTCGTTCTCGTCGTCGGCGACCAGGCCGCGGCAGAAGTCGGAGGAGAGGACCTCGGTGGGCTTGAAGTGCCGCCGGGCGAAGGTGGACTTGCCCGACCCGGACGCGCCGATCAGCACGACGAGGGAGAGGTCGGTGACGGGCAGGACGCGGCCCTGCCCGGTGGTCGCCCGTGTGTCGGTCATGCTGCCTTCGCCTCCTTCTCGTTCGTGGTCCGCAGGGTGAACACGGCCATCTGGGTCGGCGGTCCGACCTCGGGGTCCTCCGGTCCGACGGGCGTGAACTCCACGGCGTAGCCGTGCCGTTCGGCCACCGCGCCGGCCCAGGTGCGGAACTCCTCGCGGGTCCACTCGAAGCGGTGGTCGCCGTGCCGGACGTGGCCGGCCGGGAGGGTTTCCCAGCGGACGTTGTACTCGACGTTCGGGGTGGTCACGAGGACCGTGCGGGGGCGGGCCGAGCCGAACACCG
Organism: Streptomyces sp. NPDC088766; assembly: GCF_044750845.1. Lineage (NCBI taxonomy): Bacteria > Bacillati > Actinomycetota > Actinomycetes > Kitasatosporales > Streptomycetaceae > Streptomyces > Streptomyces sp. NPDC088766. Next base: position 34,246 of record NZ_JBIVKQ010000037.1, read on the forward strand.
CGTACTCCAGGGCGGGCAGCCGCGGCAGGTCGAGGTGCTCGACGACCTCGCTGAGCACGGCCGCGTCATAGCCCTTGAGCCGGGTGTCGGTGTAGGCGAGCGAGCCCTGCAGCAGCTGGACGCGGGAGGCCTGCCGCTCGCCCATCCGGTCCAGCTTCAGCCGCCGGGAGGCGATGGTCAGCGCGCGCATCGACACGTCGACGCCGACGATCTCCGTGAACCGCGGGTCCTTCAGCAGTGCCTGCACCAACTGGCCCTGTCCGCAGCCCAGGTCGAGGACCCGGGCGGCGCCGGACTCGCCCAGCGCGGCGATGATCGCGTCCCGGCGCTGCACGGCGAGCGGGGTCGGCTTCTCCTCCGCCTCCGCCTCCGCCTCGACGGCGTTGTCGATCTCCTCGACCGCGGTGTCGTCGGTCTCGGCGAGCCGCACCAGTTCCAGGCGTTCCATCGCCTGCCGGGTCAGCGACCAGCGGCGCGACAGGTAACGGCTGGTGATGAGCTTCTGCTCGGGGTGGCCGGGCAGCCAGCCCTCCCCGGCGCGCAGCAGCTTGTCGACCTCGTCGGGGGACACCCAGTAGTGCTTGGCGTCGTCGAGGACGGGCAGCAGGACGTACAGGTGCCGCAGGGCCTCGGCGAGGGTCAGCGCCTCGGACTCCAGCACGAGACGCACGTACCGCGAGTCGCCCCAGTCGGGGAACTCCGCGTCCAGCGCGACCGGTTCGGCGGTCACCGTCCAGCCGAGCGGCTCGAAGAGGCGCTGCACGAGGCCGGGGCCGCCGCGCGCGGGCAGCGCGGGCACCTCGACGCGCAAGGGCCTCGGCTGCGAGGGGAGTTCGGGCTTCGCCGCGCACACGCCCCGCATGGCGCTGGAGAAGACGCCGCTCAGCGCGACGGCGAGCAGCGAGGAGGCCGCGTACGGGCGGTCGTTGACGTACTGGGCGAGCGCCGCGTCGGGGGCGCCACCGCGGCCCTTGCCCTTGCCCCGGCGGACCAGCGCCACGGCGTCCACCTCCAGCAGCAGCGCCGCCGTGCAGCGTTCGGCCTCCGCCTCGGGGTAGAGGACGTGCGCCGTGCCGTACGAGGTCGAGAACGCCTGCGCGTTGTCGGGGTGCTTGTGCAGCAGGAAGCCCAGGTCGGTGGCGGGGCGTTCGGGGGTGCCGGTGGTGGTGATCGTCAGGAACACGGTGGTCGCCTCGAAAAGGTTCGGAAGGAGCGAAAGCGCTGGTGATGCGCCTGCACGCCTCTCCAACGTACAGAGGTCGGTGCACGGGCACCCGGGATTTCTCCGCGCTACTCCGCCGCCCGTTTCCACGGCCGGACACCGAGCTTTCCGGTGGTGCCGAGGTCGAGTCCGGGCGTCACGACGACCGGTGGGGCGCCCGCCCTGGCCCGGACCCGGACGTAAGGGACGTTCACCGGTGTGCCGAAGTCGGTGGTGTTGCGCCACACCAGACCCGCCCTCGCCGTCTCGCCCGGCTTCAGGGTGACGGGCTCGGGCGCCTCGTCGGGCCCGGCCCCGGTGGTGATCTCGCCGCTGCCCTCGAGGATCTCGACGCCGTCGACCGGCTCGTGGTCGTCGTCCAGCAGTTCCAGCAGCGGATAGCCGTGGACGGTGTAGTCGCGCGGTCCGCAGTTCTCCAGGTGCAGGCCCACCACGCGCAGGCCCATCGCCGCGTCGCCCTGGTCGGCGGTGACCCGGATCCCCGAGGACGGGCAGTCGCCCGCCTCGGCCGGCGCCTCGGCCGCGGGCACCTTGGTGACGTCGGCGACCTCGGCCCGCGTCACCCGCGAGGATCCCGGCACCATGACGCCCAGGGGGACGGTGCCGCGGACGGTCTTTCCGGGGCCGACCGCGCGCACGGTCTCGCGCTGGTTGCCCATGACCTCACCGGCGTCGTCGGTGAAGTCGACGAGGATCGTGTACGTCATCGCCTCGGAGCCCTGGTTGGTGACCTCGTAGGCGGCGGAGATGCCGGAGCCGGTGGGCAGCCGGTCGGCGGTGACCGACAGGCTGCGCCGGGGGGACGGGGAGGGCGACGGGACGGTCACCGAGGTGATCCGGACCCCGTCGATGCCCGGGTCGGTCATCCGGGCGCCGGGTAAGGGGGTGCCCGCACCGAGGCCGGTGCTCCCGGTGTCGGCGCGCTGCGTTCCGCACGCCGAGAGCAGCAGGACGGCGGCGAGGGCCGGGAGGAGGGGGGTGGGTCCGCGCATCCGGCCACCTCATCAGGGGGAGGCCCCGGCGAGTGTGATGGAGGCCATAATTCCGGTCACAGGGCTGTCACAGTGTCCGCCGTCGCCTTCCGGGCCTCGGACATCGTTGTCCGAGACCCGGGAGTCCGGGGTGCGGGTGCCCGCGCGCCGTCGCGGTCCGGGCGCCGGACATCGTTGTCCGAGACCCGGGAGTCCGGGGCGCGGGGCGCACGGCGTGCGGCGTGCGGCGTGCGGCGTGCGGCGTGCGCGGTACGCGACGTGTGCGTCCGGCTTGTGCGGCACGCGACGTGTGCGCACGGCGCCGGGAACACGCGAGGCGTGCGGCGTCGTTACGGCAGCTGCGACTGGACCTGGGCGGAGATCAGCTCCAGGTGGTCCAGGTCGTGCAGGTCGAGGACCTGGAGATAGAGGCGCGTGGAGCCGATCTCGGCGTAGCGTCCGATCTTCTCGACGACCTCGGCCGGGGTGCCCGCCAGGCCGTTCTCCTTCAGCTCGTCGACCTCGCGGCCGATCGCGGCGGCACGGCGGGCGACCTCCTGGTCGTCCTTGCCGACGCACACCACGAGGGCGTTGGAGTAGGTGATCGCGCCGGGTGCGCGCCCCGCCTTCTCCGCGGCGGCCCGGACCCGGCCGAACTGCCGCTCGGTGTCCTGGACCGAACTGAACGGCATGTTGAACTCGTCGGCGTAACGGGCGGCCAGCCGGGGCGTACGGGTCGCCCCGTGACCGCCGATGAGCACGGGGATCTTCGCCTGGGCGGGCTTGGGCAGCGCGGGCGAGTCCTTGAGCTGGTAGTACTCGCCCTGGAAGTCGAAGGTCCGGTCGGCGTCCGTCGCCCACAGGCCCGTGACGATCTCGAGCTGCTCCTCCAGGCGGCCGAACTTCTCCTTCGGGAACGGGATGCCGTACGCGGCGTGCTCCTCGGCGAACCAGCCGGCGCCCAGGCCGAGTTCGACGCGGCCGCCGGACATCTGGTCCACCTGGGCGACCTGGATGGCGAGGACGCCGGGCAGCCGGAAGGTGGCGGCGGTCATGAGCGTGCCGAGCCGGATGTGCCTGGTCTCCCGGGCGAGGCCGGCGAGGGTGATCCAGGCATCGGTGGGGCCGGGCAGGCCGTCCACGTCACCCATCTTCAGGTAGTGGTCGGAGCGGAAGAAGGCGTCGAAACCGAGGTCTTCGGTGGCCTTCGCCACCGTGAGGAGCGTGTCGTAGGTGGCGCCCTGCTGGGGCTCGGTGAAGATGCGGAGGTCCATACCTCCATCCTGCACGAGAAACCTCGTCGACCTCGGCAGCCCCTCCTGCACCGTCCGTCCCGTCCGCCCCGTCCGTCCCGTCCGAGGGTGGCATGAAGGGCCGGCACGTCAGGTGCACCGGCGGCGCCCGCCCCTTCGCGGGGTCACCCCTCCCGCAGCGCCCCTTCCCGTGCCGCCAGCTTGCGCAGCATCTCCAGGACCCGGTCCCTCGACTCGTCCGCAGCGTCGATGGCCTCCATGCACTGCCAGTACGTCCCCTCGTCGGCCGCCGAACTGGCGACGCCGACGAGGGCGATGCCGACCTCGCCGAGCAGGCCGCCCAGGCGGAGGAGGGTTTCGCGGGCGTCGTCCAGCTCGGTGAGCCGGGCGGCGAGCAGGTCACCCGGGTCGAGGTCCGGGGTGTCCAGCACCCCGCAGCCCCGGCCCGCCAGTTCGGTCAACCTCAGCGCCTCGCCCCGCAGTTCGGGTGGACCGGAGACCGCGAGGCGACTGCCGATCGCCTGGGCCAGGGCCTGCGCCTGCCACACCTCGGTCAGGGTCCGTCTCCCGCCGTCGCTGCCCGCGAGAGCCCGGCTGTTCGTCAGGATGAGCCGCACCGCGTCCATGGGGCGCCCCCGTCTGTCCCGACGTGCTCCGCGCACGTCCACGTCACCTCATCACTACCCAGAGTGAAGTGTGATGGGACGAAAAGCCAGAGGAAGACCGAAATCTGTGGACAACAAATCAGTGTCGGACTCCGAAGTGCTCACGAAGAGTGATAACGGAGGGCAGGGTTCCACTGGTCGGCCGGCCGGTCGGCCGGTGACCCCGGCGCCGTGACCGGCCCGCCCCGGCGTCCGCCCCGCCGCCTGCGCGGGGCCGGTCACGGCGCCGGAAATCTCCGCTCGTTGCGGTCGATCTTCGCGTCGAGTGCGGCCAGTGGATCGATGCCGAGCACCTCGCACAGTTGCAGCAGATACGCGAGGACGTCGGCGACCTCGTCCGTCACCCGGTGCGCGCTGTCCGGGTCGTCCATCACGCGCGCCGACTCCTCCGGCGTCAACCACTGGAAGATCTCCACCAGTTCGGAGGCCTCCACACTGAGCGCGGAGACGAGGTTCTTGGGGGTGTGGTAGGGCTGCCAGTTCCGGGCCGCCGCGAACTCGGCCAGCCTGCGCTGCAGCTTCGCCACGTCGAGATGTTCTGTCACGGCTCCAGGTGTACCACCGTCACTCCGGCGGTCCCCGCCGCCCAGCAGCCGTCCGGAACCCGTGCGGACGGGGCGCGCATCCGATGCGGAAGCCGCGCCGGCGCCGGGCGTCGGGCCTGCCCCGGTCCGGCAGGCAGGCGACCGGGTCCGCGAACGCCTCCCCGACCGCACACACGCCCGCCCGCGAGCCGGGCCGGCGCCTCGTACGCCCGCAGCGCGCTCGTCTTCGCACTGCCGCCAGGCCCGGCGAAGAGCGTGACCGGGCCCAGCGGATAAACGGCTCTCCGATGCCGGGCGAAGGCGGAGAGCCGCAGCTCGGTGGGGCCGGGCGGGAGGGGCGGGCCGCCGTCCCCGCCCGGCGCACCCGGCACCCGGCACCCGGCACCCGGCACCCGGCGCACACTTCCGCGCCCCGCTCCTCTCACGCTCTCGCACCCGGCGCCGGGCTCACACTCCCGCGTCCTCCATGAGTCCGCTCACCTCGGTGCCCGGCGGGGTCAGCAGGAAGACGTTGCGGTCGACCCGGTGCATGCCGCTGGCGAGGCCGAAGACCACGCCGGTGGAGAAGTCCAGGACCCGCTTGGCGACGTCGGTCTCCGCGCTGCTCAGATCGAGCAGCACCGGAATGCCGGCCATCAGGGTCTCGGCGACCTCGCGCGCGTCCGCGAAGACGCTGACCCGCAGGACGACGAAACGCCGCCGGGTCTCCGTCGCCGCGTCCGGCAGCGCGCGGTGGCCCACCGCCGACGGCCAGGCGTCCCGGCCGCGCAACGGAACGACCTGAGCGAGCCCTTCCCACTGTTCATCGGTGACGTCGTAACGGTTCACCGGCACCCCCCGAACTGACTCGCTTTCACTGCCTGCACCAGCCATTCTTACGCCAAGTCACCCGTTCAGCCCAACACCGACACGGGCCGCGACAGCAGCGGAAGCCGCCGAACCGCTTCCCGGCCGCCTCACGGCGCAGCCTTCACCTCCGCGAACACCTCGTTCACCGGCCCCGATCGCCTTCCCCTGCCACGTACTTGACGGGAATCACGCCGGTGGCACCGGCCCGGCGAAGCCGGCCGACCCCGTACGCCCTCCCCGGAACCATCCGGACGGCGACCGCCGCGCCGCCCCCTCCCGGCGCCCGTTCGCTTCTGCACCAGCCCCGGAACCCGCCGCGGTCACCTCGCGCACGACACGTTCACCCGTGACTCCTTGCGCACGCCATGACACGCACACCATGATCACGACACGACGCGACTCAGAATTGGATCAATTCCATTTCTTGAACCGTTCGTGTTTGTGGGGGTAGGTTGGTGTCCATGACCGCACCCGGGATCCCGTCCACGGCGGAGGAGCTGCGCGGTGCCGGCCTGCGGGTGACGGCCGCCCGTGTCGCGCTGCTCGACACCGTGCGCGAAGGCGACCACCTCGGGGTCGAGGCGATAGCCGCGGGCGTCCGTGACCGCGTGGGCCACATATCGCTGCAAGCCGTGTACGAGGCGCTGCACGCGCTCACCGCGGCCGGTCTCCTGCGGCGTCTCGAGCCGCCGGGCAGCCCCGCCCGGTTCGAGGGCCGTGTCGGGGACAACCACCACCACCTCGTGTGCCGCTCCTGCGGTGCCATCGCCGACGTCGACTGCGCGGTCGGCCACGCCCCCTGTCTGACCGCCTCCGACCACCGCGGCTTCTCCGTCGACGAGGCCGAGGTCATCTACTGGGGGCTCTGCCCCGACTGCTCCAGGGCCCCGTCGACCACCTGATCCACCGATGTACCGATGTACCACCGATGTACCGATCCACCCGATCCACTGATCCACGCGGCAGCCGAGCCCCGTGATCCACGCAGTTCGGAAGGAACCCCCCAATGACCGAGAACCACGACGCGATCGTCACGGAACCGAAGGCGGAGGAGGCCGGCGGCTGCCCGGTCGCGCACGGGCGCGCCCTGCACCCGACCCAGGGCGGCGGAAACCGCCAGTGGTGGCCGGAACGCCTCAATGTCAAGATCCTCGCCAAGAACCCGGCCGTGGCCAACCCGCTCGGTGAGGAGTTCGACTACGCCGAGGCGTTCAAGGCCCTCGACCTCGCGGCCGTGAAGCAGGACATCGCCGAGGTGCTGACGACCTCGCAGGACTGGTGGCCGGCCGACTTCGGCAACTACGGCCCGCTGATGATCCGGATGGCCTGGCACAGCGCCGGCACCTACCGCATCAGCGACGGCCGCGGCGGCGCCGGCGCCGGCCAGCAGCGCTTCGCCCCGCTCAACAGCTGGCCGGACAACGCCAACCTGGACAAGGCCCGCCGACTGCTGTGGCCGGTCAAGAAGAAGTACGGCCAGAGCCTCTCCTGGGCCGACCTGATGGTCCTCACCGGCAACGTGGCGCTGGAGCAGATGGGCTTCGAGACCTTCGGCTTCGGCGGCGGCCGCGAGGACGTCTGGGAGCCCGAGGAGGACGTGTACTGGGGTCCCGAGACCACCTGGCTCGACGACCGGCGCTACACCGGTGACCGCGAGCTGGAGAACCCGCTCGGCGCCGTCCAGATGGGCCTCATCTACGTCAACCCCGAGGGCCCGAACGGCAACCCGGACCCGCTGGCCGCGGCCCGCGACATCCGTGAGACGTTCCGCCGCATGGCCATGAACGACGAGGAGACCGTCGCGCTGATCGCCGGCGGCCACACCTTCGGCAAGACCCACGGCGCGGGCCCCGCCGACCACGTCGGCGACGACCCCGAGGCCGCCTCCCTCGCGGAACAGGGCCTCGGCTGGAAGAGCACCTACGGCACCGGCAAGGGCGGCGACACCATCACGTCCGGCCTCGAGGTCACCTGGACCGCCACGCCGACGCAGTGGAGCAACGGCTTCTTCAAGAACCTGTTCGAGTTCGAGTACGAGCTGACCGAGTCCCCGGCCGGCGCCAAGCAGTGGGTGGCCAAGGACGCCGAGGCCATCATCCCCGACGCCCACGACGCGTCGAAGAAGCACCTTCCGACCATGCTCACCACCGACCTGGCGCTGCGCTTCGACCCGGTCTACGAGCAGATCTCGCGCCGCTTCTACGAGAACCCCGACCAGTTCGCGGACGCCTTCGCCCGCGCCTGGTACAAGCTGACCCACCGCGACATGGGCCCGAAGTCGCTGTACCTCGGCCCGGAGGTCCCGGAGGAGACCCTGCTGTGGCAGGACCCGCTGCCGGAGCGGACGTACGAGCTGATCGACGCCGACGACATCGCCGGTCTGAAGGAGCAGATCCTCGCCTCGGGCCTGACGGTTTCGCAGCTGGTCTCCACCGCCTGGGCGTCGGCCTCGACGTTCCGCGGCAGCGACAAGCGCGGCGGCGCCAACGGCGCGCGCATCCGTCTGGAGCCGCAGCGCGGCTGGGAGGTCAACGACCCCGACCAGCTCGCGCTCGTGCTGCGCACCCTGGAGGGCGTCCAGCAGTCCTTCAACTCCGGCCGCACCGACGGCAAGCAGGTCTCTCTGGCCGACCTGATCGTGCTGGCCGGTACCGCCGCGGTCGAGCGGGCCGCGAAGGAGGGCGGCGTCGAGGTCGAGGTGCCGTTCACGCCGGGCCGGGTGGACGCGACCGAGGAGCACACCGACGCGGAGTCCTTCGCCGCGCTGGAGCCGACCGCCGACGGGTTCCGCAACTACGTCGGCAAGGGCAACCGGCTGCCGGCCGAGTACCTGCTGCTCGACAAGGCCAACCTGCTGACCCTGAGCGCCCCCGAGATGACCGTCCTGGTCGGCGGCCTGCGCGTGCTGGGCGCGAACCACCAGCAGTCGCAGCTCGGCGTCCTCACCACCACGCCCGGCGCCCTGACCAACGACTTCTTCGTCAACCTGCTCGACCTGGGCACGACGTGGAAGGCGACCTCCGAGGACCAGAGCACCTTCGAGGGCCGTGACGCCGCCACCGGCGAGGTCAAGTGGGCCGGCACCCGTGCCGACCTCGTCTTCGGCTCGAACTCCGAGCTGCGCGCGCTGGCGGAGGTCTACGCGAGCGACGACGCGAAGGAGAAGTTCGTCAAGGACTTCGTCGACGCCTGGGTCAAGGTCTCCGACCTGGACCGCTTCGACCTGGTCTGACCTTCCCGCACACCGGCCGGGCCGCTCCCCTCGGGGCGGCCCGGCCGTCCTCGTCCGCCCCGGGGCCGGGATCGAGCGGCACCGCCCCCGGTACGAGGCGGCGGATCCCCTCCGTGCCCTGATGTGCCGCGTGCGTGAGCAGCGACAGCACGCCGAGATCGTCCACCGGCGCCGCGGTCCGTGGCGGGGGCGCTCTGCGAGCCGGTCACGCTCGTCCCGGCTCCCACCGGACTGCGTGCGCACGACCGGGCGTCGGGGATCGTCTTCCGGACCGCTCCCGTCAGGCTCCCGTCAGGGCGAGCGGACGCCTCACCCGCTTCGCGACCCTTCGCCCGAGCATGGAGGGCCGCCGGTACGACCTGGTCGGACGCGACGCCGGCCGGTCCCCCGCGCCGAGCGCCGAACAGGAGCGGCACCTCGCCGCCCTGCGGCAGCCCTGGGCATCCGGCCCCGTCGGCTCCACGAACTCCACCGGCGCCGTGGACCGGTTGCTGAACGCGGGAGCCGCGGGCAGGATGCGTGCCCGGTACGCCCGGCTCGGCACGGCGGGGACCCGCCCGAGCCGGTACGAGCCGGTTCCCCTCCGCGGCCTCGGTACCTTCACAAGAACCGACTCCGTCATACCGCGCGTCCTGTTCTACGGTGCCATCAGTCACCCACGACCAGGGAGGAACCGTGCAGCAGCCCGGGGCGGCACTTGCCGAGCGGATCGCCGAGCGGAGAAGGGGAGGGGACGATCCCCGTGCCCTGGTCGGTGAGATGCGGCGCTCGGTGCTTCTGGTGCCGGTGGCCGACGGCGGTCTGTGGTCGGTGCGTTCGGGCGGGGTGCGGTGGATCTGCGGGTTCACCGACGAGACGGCACTGGCCCGGTTCGCGCTGCGGCACGGGCCCGGTGACCGGCCGATGGAGTACGCGGCGCTGCTGGGCGCGCGCATCGTCGACGAGATCGTGCCCGCCCTGGACGAGCCGGCCGGTCTCGCCGTCGACATCGCCACCGAGGACGGGTCGATGTTCTTCCCGCCGGTCGTCGGCATCGTCCCGGACGCGGTCGCCGTCGACGCCGGTACGGCGGGAGAGGGGGCGCGGTCGTGAGCGGGGACGGTACGGACCTCAATCTCGACAAGGCGTCCGTCGCGAAGTTCACGCAGGGCGTGGGCGCGACGATCGACCAGCTCGGTGACCTCGGCGGCTCCACAGGCTCGATCATGGGAAAGGGGTTCTCGGAGCTGGCGATGACCGGGATGGAGGCCGGGCACCACGGCCTCTCGGTCGACTTCGAGGACTTCTGCGAGCGCTGGGAGTGGGGGGTGCGGGCGCTGGTGCACGACGCCGGCGAGCTCGCGAACCGCCTCGGGCTGGCGGCGGGCACCCTGTGGGAGCACGACCAGTACGTGGCGGGCACGCTCAAGGTGGGCGCCAACTCCCTGTTCGGCGGCAACCCGCACGCCGGCGAGGAGGAGATCGCCAAGCAGAACTGGGGCGACATCTTCACACCGGACTACCTGAACCCCGACTGGAGTGCCGAGTCGTGGGACAAGGCCGGTGAGGAGATGGAGCAGACCTGGAAGGACACCGGCCGCACCGTCCTCACCGAGGGCCGGGGCGGTCAGCAGTCGGAGATGCTCAACGACGCGCTCGGCATCTCCGACGACCGGTGGAACCAGGCGCTGGACGACACCTTCGGCCCGTCGCCGGAGGAACGCGCCGCGCAGGAACAACAGTCACAGCAGCAGGGCGATTCCGGGGGGAACTGACCGTGGGCATCGGCGACTTCATCAGCGACATCACGCCCGACTCGGTCGAGGACGTGGTCGAGGACGGCGTCGAGTGGGTGGGCAACCGGGTCGAGGACGCGGGCAACTGGACCGCCGACCGGCTGGACGACGTCGGCTGGGAGTCCGGCGCGGACTGGGTGCGCGAGCAGTCCCGTTCGGTGGCCAACCGGCTGGGCGCCGAGGTCGACGAGATGGACCTCGGGCAGACCGAGGACAAGACCAAGCTGATCCACGGCAGCCCCGGCAGGATCACCGCCACCGCCGAGAAGCTCCGCGCCTTCCAGAAGGCCTTCGACGGCACCGGCGACGGCCTCAAGGGCATGGACCCGTCCCGGCTCAAGGGCGAGACGGCCGACGCGCTGCGCACCGCGGTGAGCACCCAGCCGCCCAAGTGGTACAACGCCGCCGACGCCTGCGCGAAGGCCGTCGGCGCGCTGGACGCGTTCGCCGACACCGTCACCTGGGCGCAGGGGCAGGCGCAGACGGCGATCGACAAGTGGAAGGAGGGCGTCAAGGCCTCGAAGGACGCCGCCGACGCCCACCGCAAGAAGGTCGACGACTACAACAGTGCCGTCGACCGCCTCAACGCCCAGCCCGCGGACAAGCGCGACCCGGCCTCGCTGCCGCCCAAGCCCGCGGCGACGTTCGACGACCCCGGCAAGAAGCTGATGAAGGAGGCCCAGGACATCCTCGCCGAGGCCCGCACGCAGCGGAACTCGGCCGCGGAGACCGCCCGCACGGCGGTGCGCGCCGCCCGCGACATGGCCCCGAAGAAGCCGTCGTACGCCGAGCAGCTGGGCGACGGGCTGCAGGAACTGCAGATCATGGGCGATCACGTCGGCGGCGGCATCATCAAGGGCACGGCCGGACTGCTCAACTTCGTCCGCAGCGTCAACCCGATGGACCCGTACAACATCACGCACCCGGCCGAGTACGCCACGTCCCTGAACAGCCTGGCCGCGGGACTGGTGGTTGCCGCCAACGATCCCGTCGGCACCGGCAAGCAGATGATCGGCGACTTCATGAAGGACCCGGCCGAGGGCTTCGGCCGGCTCATCCCCGACCTGGCGCTGACCGCGGCCACCGGTGGCGGCGGCGCCGCGGTGAAGGGCATCCGCATCGCCGAGGATGCCGCCGACGCCGCACGGCTGCGCCGGCTGGTCGACGACGCCCCCGACGGCACCCACAACCGCCCCGACGGCGAACGCACCACCGACGGCACCGACCCCGTCGACCTCGCCTCGGGCCGGATGTTCCTGCCCCAGACCGACCTGGAGATCCCCGGCATCCTGCCGCTGGTCTTCACCCGCCGCACCGAGTCCGGCTGCACGGCCGGCCGCTTCCTGGGACCCGCCTGGACGTCCACCGTCGACGAGCGCCTCCAGGTCGACGCCGTCGGTGTCCTGCACGTCACCGCCGACGGACTGCTGATCACCTACCCGCACCCGGTCCCCGGCGTGCCCACCACACCGGAGTCGGGCAGGGCCCGCACCCTGCTGACCCGCGAGACCGACGGCGACTACACCCTCACCGACCCCGACACCGGCCTGGTCCGCCGCTTCACCGCCCCGCCCGGCACCGAACCGGGCGACGACGACACCGCCTGGCTCTCCACCGTCACCGAACGCAACGGCCACACGGTCACCGTCGACCGCGCCGAGGACGGCCTGCCCCTGGCCCTGGTCCACTCGGCGGGCCACCGGGTGAAGCTGACCACCGCCGACGGCCTGGTCACCGCCCTGTCCCTGGCCGGCGCGGGCGACGACGGCACGGACCTGCCCCTGATGAGCTACGGCTACCAGGACGGCGACCTCACCACCGTCACCAAACCCTCCGGCGCCACCACCACCTTCCTCCACGACGACCGCCACCGCGTCATCGCCTGGATCGACTCCAACGGCAGCCGCTACGACTACCTCTACGACGACCACGACCGCGTCATCGCCGAGGGCGGCGAGGCCGGCCACGTCCAGATCACCCTCGCCTACACCGGACCCGACCCCGCCACCGGCCACCGCACCACCACCCTCACCACCGCCGGCGGCCACGCCACCCGCCACCTCATCGACCAGCACTCCCGGGTGATCGCCACCACGGACCCCCTCGGCCACACCACCCGCTTCACCCACGACGCCCGCGGCAACGTCCTCACCCGCACCGACCCGCTGGGCCGCACCACCGCCTTCAGCTACGACGACGCCGGCCGGGTCGTCTCCGCCACCCGCCCCGACGGAAGCGAACTGCGCACCGTGCGCGGCCCGTTCGGCCTGCCGGTGGAGGTCGTCGCACCGGACGGCACCCGCATGGTCCACGCGTACGACGAACGCGGCAACCGCACCTCGGTCACCGACCAGGCCGGCTCCACCACCCGCTACACCTACGACGACGCCGGCCGGCTCACCTCCGTCACCGACGCCCTCGGAGCCACGACACGTGCGGTGTGCGACGCGGCCGGGCTGCCCGTGGAGGTGACCGGTCCCGGCGGCGCCGTCACCCGCACGCAGCGGGACGGCCTCGGCAGGCCGGTCCGGGTCACCGATCCGACGGGCGGCGTCACCCTCCTGGAGTGGCACGCCGACGGGCAGCTCGCCCGGCGCACCGGCCCCGACGGCGCCACCGAGTCATGGACCTACGACGGCGAGGGCAACTGCCTCACCCACACCGACGCGTCCGGTGGCATCTCCCGCTTCGAGTACACCCACTTCGACCTGCTCTCCACCCGCGTCCAGCCGGACGGCTCACGGTACGAGTTCGAGCACGACGCCAACCTGCGTCTCACTCGGGTCATCAACCCCCAGGGACTCTGCTGGACATACACGTACGACGCGGCGGACCGCCTCGTGTCGGAAACCGACTTCGACGGCCGAACCCTCAGTTACCACCTCGATGCCGCAGGGCAACTGATGTCCCGGACCGACGCTCTCGGCGGCGTTCTCAAGCTGGAACACGACCAACTCGGCCGAATGATCAGGAAGGAAGCCGGAGGCAGGACCACTACATACGCCTATGACGCGTCGGGACGTCTCTTGCAGGCATCCGGCCCGGACGGCGACCTGATCCGCCAGTACGACCGGCGTGGCCTGCTCAAGACCGAACTCGTCGACGGCCGCGCCATCACCTACGTGCACGATGCACTCGGCCGCCGGACTCGACGCGTGACTCCGACCGGCCATGTCACCACGTATGCCTACGACCGGGCAGGCCGCCTCGATCTGATGACCGCGAGCGGCCATCAGATCGGCTTCACCCATGACGCCGCAGACCGTGAAGTGTCGCGCTCCTACGGCGACACGATGAGTCTGTCGTCCGTCCGGGACGAAGCCGGCAGACTCACCGCCCAGTACCTCACAGCCGGTGAACAGGCCCTGAGCAGCCGTACGTACACCTACCGTGCCGACGGTCACCTCACCTCTGTGACCGATCAGCTGTCCGGCACCCGGTCGTTCGAGCTCGACGATGCCGGCCGTGTCACCGCCGTCAACGCCCATAGGTGGACGGAGCGCTACGCCTATGACCTGGTTGGCAACCAAACCGAAGCTTCCTGGCCCTCTACGCATCCAGGTCACGGGACAACCGGCCCTCGCACGTACACCGGCACCAAGATCACCCGTGCTGGCGACAGCCGCTTCGAACATGACCGCCTGGGGCGTGTGATCCTCAAGCAGCGGACCTGTCTGTCTCACAAACCGCAGACCTGGCGCTACGCATGGGACGGTGAGAGCCGCCTCACCTCGGTCGTCACTCCGGACGGCACCCTTTGGAAATACCGTTACGACCCGCTGGGTCGCCGCATCGCCAAGCAGCGTCTCTCGGACGACGGCGAGAGCGTCTTGGAGGAAACCCGGTTCACCTGGGACGGCATGATCCTGTGCGAACAGACGACTGCTTCCCCTGACCTGCCGAACATCGTCGCACTCACCTGGGACCAGCGCGGCTCGACTCCTGTCACCCAGACCGAACGCATCATCGCCGACGAAGCGAGTGAGAGGGAGATCGACCGCCGCTTCTTCGCCATCGTCACGGACCTTGTCGGCACCCCGACCGAACTGGTCGCCGAGAACGGGAACGTCGTCTGGCGCGCCCGGTCCACCCTCTGGGGCACCACCGCCTGGAACCGGAGCAGCACCGCCTACACGCCTCTCCGTTTTCCCGGCCAGTACTACGACCCGGAGACCGGCCTCCACTACAATCTCTTCCGGCACTATGACCCCGCCACGGCTCGTTATCTCACCCCAGATCCGCTCGGCCTCACTCCCGCACCCAACCCCGCCACATACGTCCATAATCCGCACACCTGGGCGGACCCCCTGGGCCTTTCTCCCTATCAAGACAAGGGAGGAAACGCGGAGATCGATTCCCGAAAGCTCGACTACCTGTTCAACAAGGACATCAAACCGGACTCGCACAACTCGCCGAGGGCGCTCCAGAACGAACTGCAACTCCACCGGATCGGCATACCGGACACTCCGGAGATGCGACGGTACGTCACCGATCATCTGTCGCAGGCGTCCCAACAGCCGTTCGGGCGCACATTCACCAAGGAGTGGCCCGGCGGAAGTGGAGAATTCGGTGTGACCGAATCCGTCCTCCACGGCCCCCACGGAGCCCTTGGCGTGGAGAGCACATGGCAGATCCTGCCGGACGGCGGGCATAGACTTTCCACAGTCATCTTCCGCGGCAGCGGCCCCAATGTCAGCATTCACGGCAGCCTGGACCACTGGCCGCCGTACACCGGAAAATGAAGGTGAACGTGTACCGAGAGTTTCTCACCCCGGACGACGAAGAGGTTTACGAGGCCATCGGCGAATGGCCGGATTCGGACGAGAACGGCACGCGGATTCTCACCCTGGAGGATGCCTCCGGCCAATCCATTGCTTTCTCCTACGATGCGCTGGCGAGGTCGGTGAGGATCCGCTGGGTGAACGATCAGGGAATCGAGATGTTGGATTCTTTCCGTGAAGGCGCCACACGCCTTTCGGTAACGTCGGAGCAATCAACCAAGCATATTTCGATCGATTTCCACACGGGCGAGTGCGCGGGGACCATGGTGATTCAGGTGGCTCCCCACTTCTCGGTACACGACCGCCTCCTGTTCCAATAGACAGCACTAAGAGCTCGTAACACGATCTTGTTGAAGCGTGCTGGTGGGGCGTAACCGGTGTGACGATTCGGCCGTTCGCGGGGGGGGGTGGGTATTCGACCGTGGATCGTGGACGATGAGTTGTGGGCGCTGATCGAGCCGTTGCTGCCGCCGTGGCCGGAGCGGTCCCCGGGGCCACGACCGGTGGCAGATCGGCTCTGCCTCCAGGGCGTCCTGTTCGTCCTCTATAACGACATAGCCTGGCAACTCCTGCCCCTGGAGCTGGGGTTCGGCTCGGGGCAGACCTGCTGGCGGCGTCTGGAGCGGTGACAGAAAGCAGGAGTCTTCGACCGGCTGCACCGGGTTCTGCTCGCAAAGCTGAACGCGGCCGGCGAACTCGACAGGTCACGTGCGTGCGTGGACGGCTCTCACATCCGTGCGAAAAAGGGGGCGCCGACACCGGTCCGTCGCCGGTCGACCGGCGGAAAACGGGCAGCAAACACCACCTGATCTGCGACGGACGCGGCACCCCGCTCAAGGTCATCACGACTGCGGCCAACGTCAACGACGTCACCCAGACCCTCGCCCTGGTCGACGGCGTCCCGCCCGTCGCGGGCCGCCCCGGCCGGCCCCGCCGCAGGCCCGAAGCCCTGCTCGGCGACAAGGGCTACGACTCCAATGCCCACCGCGACGAGTTGCGTCGCCGACGGATCCTGCCCGTAATCTCCCGCAAGGGATCACCGAACATCAAGGGCCTGGGCAAGCTCCGCTACGTCGTCGAGCAGACCTTCGCTCTGCTCCACCAGTTCAAACGCCTCGCCGTCCGCTGGGAACGCCGCACCGAACTCCACGACGCCTTCGTCTCCCTGGCCTGCAGTCTCATCTGCTGGCGACGGCTTCGGGAGCCCAAAAACGACTGACCGGTGTCAGGGCAGGCCAGGGCCCCAGCGGGCTGCTTCAGAACGTTGGTACCCTCCGCACCTACGGCGAGGCAGGGGAGACGATCATGGGAGCCGTGCCGTCGAGCCCTCCGAGCCGCCGGTTCAGAAGAACTGGCCTCGGTGTCCTCTTCGGTGGACTGACCGCAGTGGTTTCCACTGCTGCCATAGGGAATGCATGGGCTGCTTGTGACATCGGCAACGGCGTAACCAATGGCATGACTTTGCTGGTTCTTGCGCCTCTCATATGGATCGCTGCTGCGGTTCCGTTGGTGATCCTGCACAGCACCCTCGGAACACGTCATCGCAGGACAGCCCTGGCTGCAGGGCTCATCTTCGCCCTGTGGTTCGCCTGGTTCCTTGTCACATGGCTCGGCATGCCGGACTCCTACCCCGCCCCGTTGTGCCCGGGCAATGTCCCACCCTGGTGGCCGAGCTTCATCCCAGCATGACTCCGGCATAGCCCGTGAACGGCCTCGGCACCGACAACCTCCCAACAGTGCCCCGGCCAGCCCTGGTGCGCCAGCAAGATCGTGTTATGAGTTCTTATCTACAACGCCCTGCGTGGCGCCGCCTACGCCACCGGCGCCGGCAGCGTCGGTCTCGCCTTCTACCTGATCCAGCAGCAGATCTGACTCCAGCGAACCAGACGCGCGTCGGGCCGCATCCTCTTGGTGCGGCCCGACGCGCGTCTGCGGGCGTTGAATGGCCCGCCAGGTGCCTCCTGCGCAGACGCGGTCGACCGCAGCCACCCCGGCGGCTTGACCAGGCCCTCCTTGCGCTTGCCGCTGCGCTGACCACCGCCACCAGGTTGTCGAGCCCGTTCGTTCTTACCCTTCGAAGATGGGACGGGCGTTCCGTCAGCCCCCGGACACGGGAGCCTGGGCAGGCGGATCAGGTCTCGGAGACGCCGCCGTCCGGGGTTCGCTCGAGGCGGCGGAGCAGCAGTTCCGCGCGGATGAGTGCGGCGATGCCGGTGAGCGTGGCGGCGAGCATGAACAGCCAGGCAGCGGCCTGCCACGTCGACTCGGTGCGCAGCACGTGCGGCGTGAACACCGCCATCACGACGGCGAGCACACTGATCGCGGCCAGCCAGACGAGTCTCATCACGTTCTCCTTCAGGGCGTCGTCAGGACAGGTCCGCCGGCGCCTTCTTCGGGGCCAGAGTGTCGAGCGGTTGCAGGGCGCGGCTGCCCCGCTTCCGGCGGCCGCCCCGGACCGGTCGGGGCGGCCGCTGTACGTTGTCATACGTGGTGCCGGTCAGTCGCTGGTCTCCTGCGGATAGCCGTCGTCCAGGACGATGCGGATGGTCTGGCCCTGCCCGGCGGGGTCGGTGAGTTCGGCCGCGATGCGGTTGTAGGTCATGGTGGCCAGTGCCCACTCACTCTGCAGCGGAGCCGCGGTGGAGCGGGTGTTCCACAGCTCGATCAGCAGGGCGATGAGGGAGCGCCCGGACAGGACGGTCTGGACGCGGCCCTCGCGGCCCTCCTTGATGTCCTCGACGGAGGGCGGAGTGCGGAAGTGGCTGTGGCCGGCGGCCAGGGCAGCAAGCCACTCCCAGGTGTCGCGGTGTGCGATCAGTTCGACGGAGGCCACGCCGGCGGCCTTCAGCAGCAGCACGCCGTGGGCGATGCGCGGGTCATCCGCGCCGGCGAAGGCCTGCGGCGCGGCCGCGGGGGGCTGGCCGGCGGATGTGCTGGTGCCCTGGTAGGCAGCCTCGATGGCGTTCTTCAGCGCGGGGTCCTGCTCCTGAGCGCCGTCCTCGGGCCGCGGCTGGTGCGCGGTGTTCTCCATGGTTCCCCCCTGGTGTTCGGTGTCGGCGGAGGCGGGCGGCCGGGCTTCTGCGGAGGCGGTCAGGCCATGGCCGGCCTCGGGGCCGGGCGGCTGTTCCGTCTCCGTGGAAGGCGCCGGCGTGCTCTCGCCGGGCGTCCCAGGCAGAGCGGAGGACCGCAGGACGTCAACGAGATCGAGCAGATGCCGCAGTTCGCCCCGTGTGTCGTTCAGGTCGCTGATCATCCGGTCCTGGCGCCGGCGGATTTCCCGGTTCTCCTCGCGCAGCCCGATGACGCCCCCCTCGATCTTTTCGAGGATCTTCAGTCGACTCTGCACCAGCTCGCCGTGCAGCGCGGTCAGCCCCACGGTCGGATCGTCGAGACGCTCGACCTTCTGCTGCGCCGTCGTCAGCCGGTCCTCTATCTCGGTGAGTTTCTTCATCGCCTTGTCGAACTCGTTCTTCCACCCCACGTGACCCCCTGGTTACTCCAAGCAAGACCGCTCCTACCTCCCCAGAACGGCTCCGCGTGACGCGACCGTTTCCGGCCCTTCCCTGGCCGGGATCAGCCCATCCGGGCGCGTACGCATTTCGTACGGCATTCGTACGCTAAAAATACGCAATAATTACGTTTCACGGTAGGGTGTGAGGCAGGAGGTGCTTCATGTCCGAGTTGTTCGATGCCGTCGACGCGCTGGTCGCGTCCCGTTCTCCGCTGCCGCCAGCGGAGGAGCGCAAGCGGCTGCGGGTCGCGCACGGCCTGACGCTGGACGAAGTCGCCGGCGCACTGAAGGTGCGGCGGGCCACGGTGTCCGCCTGGGAGTCGACGAAGAAACCGACTGAGCCGCGCGGCCCCGAGCGTGAGGCGTACGCGCGTTTACTCAAGCAGCTCGCGGAGCTCTACCCGGCCCCGGTGCCCGCCACGTTCACCGGCACGCCCGCCCCGGCAGGCGAAATGCCAGAGGTTCCGGACGCTGCAATCGACGACGTGGTCGAATCCCTGTCCCCCACCAGGGCCACGTCGACGTCGCACCGTTCCGGAACGCAGAAGGCGGCCCCGGCGGAAGCCCGAACTCTGTCCACAGGGGAGGCATCCGAGGCTGCGGACATGACTGCAACCGAGAACACCCAGCCCCCTGCCGCCGCTGCTCCGACCGCCGCGTCCCGCCCGGCGCGCACCACTAGGACGTCGCGCCGTCCCGGAGCACGGAAGGCGGCCCCGGCCGGCACCCCGGCGGGCGGCACCGACCCGCGGTTCGAGAACGGTCCGCTGGCGGCCGTCGACGTCGAAAACGGGCAGGTGCTGGCGTACTGCACCGGCGGCCTGGTCCTGGACGTGCCCGCCAAGAGCATCCCATCCCTGGTGGACTGGACGCTGAGGGAGGCCAAACTCGGGCAGCCGAAGCTCGCCGGACCTGGCAAGGACGCCGACCCGCTGATCGTGCTCACCGGGGCCGCGCTGGAGCGCTACGGCCTGCCCGTCACACTCACGGAGGAGGAGCGCCTTGCCGGGCGCCTGCCGGAGGGCCACAAGGTCATCAAGCAGCTCGCGCGCGCGGGGTGGAAGCTAACCAAGCGCGGGTTTGGGCCGTGGGCCAGGATCTACCGCCCCGCGACCGGCTCGGAGCGGGCCTGCGTGCAGCTGTGCATCCCGTCGTGGCACGCCTTGGACACCCGGCACTGGGGTGAGGCCGGGCAGCTCCCGCCAGCCGAACTCGCCCGCGTCCTGGGCGTGTACGCGTCCTGGGTCATGACGCCACGCGGATCGACCGCCGTGACCGGCCTGGAGCTGATGACCGCGCTGCACCCGGCGACCCGGGCCTCCGAGCCGGACGCCAGCGGCAAGCGGCACTCCGAGCACAACCCCGGCTCGCTGGGCAAGGACCCGGTCGACCCGGCGCCCTGCGAGGCCCCTGACGGCCACCCGGTCCTCAAGGACCTGCCCCGCTTCCACGTCCGCGGCCCCGGCGAGAAGCTGTTCGAGGAGGCGTACGACTGGGCGCGGCCGATGACCGACGCGGAGTGCACCCTGCGCCACCTGGTCGGCATCGACGTCAACATGGCCTTTGCAGCCGGCGCCAACGGCCTGACCCTCGGCCTCGGTGCCCCGACGCACGTCAAGGCCCCGGCATTCGACCCGAAGCTGCCCGGCAGCTGGCTGGTGGACCTGAGCCACGTCGACCTGTCAAAGGTGAAGGTCGGCAAGGAGTGGGTGGAGCTGGACGGCTCGCTGCTGCCCTCCCCGTTCACGCCGAAGGGCGAGCGCCCCGAGGGGTCGGCCTGGTACGCGACGCCCACTGTCGCCTACGCCCAGGAGCTCGGCTACGAGGTGCGCCCGATCGAGGCGTGGGTCCGGTACGAGAACGGCCGGTACCTGGACGGCTGGTACAACCGGCTGCGCGATGCCTACCTCGCCACGATGGCCGACCTCGGCGTCGACGCCGACCTGTCGCCGGCCGACTTCCTCGCCGCGATGGACGGCTACAAGAGCCGTGACCCGGAGCTGGCGATCGTCGTGGACGCGGTCAAGGCGACGGTGAAGGGCGGTCTGGGCAAGCTGCGCGAGCGGCCCCGGGGCGAGGGCTGGCGGCCCGGCGAGCCGTGGCGCGCCCTGTCCCGCCCGACGTGGCGGCCGGACATCCGCGCGGCGGTCATCTCCCGCACCCGGATCAACCTCCACCGCAAGATCGTCAAGCACGCCGCGTTCACCGGGCAGTACCCCATCGCGATCCTGTCCGACTGCGTCGTCTACGCCTCCAACGGGCCGAGCCCGCTGGACTTCCTGCCCTACCGGGAAGGCAAGCCGCTGCCCGGCGGCTTCAAACTCGGCATCAACCCCGGCCTGGTCAAGCACGAAGGCACCCAGAGCGTCCTGTGGGGTGAGGAAGTCCGGGAGCGGTTCAACGCGCCGGAGCTCAACCTCGCCCGGTACATCAAGGACGGCACCGTCACCGACGTCGACAACGGAGAGTAGGAGTGGGCCACGATGAGCCTGTTCGGGGACGGCCTGGAGGCCGCGGTGCAGAAGGCGTTCACCCGCCCGGCACCTAAGAGCGCGGGCGCGCAGATGCGGTACCTGGTCAAGCAGCTCAAGGGCACCAAGGCGGTCGCCCAGATGCTGCGGGTCTCCCAGCGCACCGTCGAACGGTACGTGAAGGACCAGATCAAAAAGCCCCGCCCCGACCTCGCCGCGCGCCTGGAGCGCGAGGTGAAGGCCCGCTGGCAGCCGCAGATCCGGGCCAAGGCCCGGCAGCAGGCGGCGACCACCGGCGGCATCGTCATCGACACCCGCGCCCGGATCGGCTACACCGCCCCGATCGGCTCCACCGACGAGGACCGCCTCCGCCACATCACGGTGGCACTGCCGCCCCACCACGCCGCCCGTCTCTTCGACGCCCAGGAGGCCGGCGCCACCGAACAGCGTCTGAAGGAGATCGCCGCTGAGGCGCTCAAGGAGGTGTACTTCCAGGACGGCGGGCGCCGCGCCGGACAGCTGGAGGAGGTCCGGTTCACGGACATCGAGCACCTTGAGTTCGACCTGTAGATCGCCCCGCAGCAAGGGCCCGAACCGGCTTCTGGGTTCGGGCCCTTGCTGCTGCTCCTGGCTTTGCCGAGCCGGTGGATCAGGGACTGTCAGAGCCCGCTCCTAGGATGCGGCCGTGGACCGAGACTGGATGCGACAGCAGCTTGAGGCGTTTGCTGACCTGGCCCTGCGCTACGAGCGCAGCACAAGGCCGGGCGACTACCTGGGGGATCCGACGCTCTACGAGCAGCTGCACCGCGCGGAGCCCACGGTCAAGCAGATCCTGCGGCTCCTGGACCCGCAGCTTGCCGAAAAGATCGACCTCGGTCAGATGGCAGGCGAGGCCATGGCCCGCAATGAGGTCCACCGGGGCCTGGGCATTCTGGCCGACATGGACGAATGGGCTGCCCGGCTCGTTCCTGATGCACCCACGCTGCCCGCCGACCAGTTCCACCCCTGGGTGTGGGAGCCGGCCGCCCCGCTGTGGGGCGCAGAGGCCCGGCAGGACGCTGTCCTGGCTGCTGCCCGCACCGTGAACCGCCGACTCCAGCAGAAGCTGGGACGCCACGACATCGGCGAGACGGACTTGTGCATGCAGGCCTTCGACATGAAGGAACCCGTCGCAGGGAAACCGCGCCTGCGGTTCGACGGCGACCGCAACACACCTACGTGGCGCGCCCGCCAGGAAGGCGCCAAGTACCTCGCGGCCGGTGCCTTCCTCGCCCTGCGCAACGTTGCCGCACACGAGGATGAGGTGACCTGGACCGAACAGGAGGCGTTGGAGCACCTGGCGACCTTGAGCGTCCTCGCCCGCTGGATCGAGCAGTGCGCTGTGGAGCGCGCCACCTAGACCCAGATCTCGTGCTCGTTGCGGTAGTGCGGCCACGGCCGCCCGGCCTGCCGTGCGGCGAGGACGTCCTTGATGCCGTGTGGAACTTCGCGTAATTCCCCAGGCTGAAGTTCATGGACGTCCCCATGGGGAAGGCGGAGTTGCTCCGCGGCGACCAGGCGGACGACGCACTTCCCGGGCCGCCTGGCAACCAGCCGATCCTTTAGGTCCGAGCCGGGCAGTCAAGGATGAGCGCAGCTCATCGCGGTATCGACGCCGCAGGCGTCCTTGACGGCCCGGCTCGGACCGGACACTTCACTGCCGGGCGGCCCGCCCCCCTTCCCCCTCGCCCGAATCGCACGAACGAGCGGGGACGACGGAGCCGGTCTGGGGCATTACGTGACCGTCGACAAGGTAGGAACATCTCGTCGACGGCGCGGTGGGAGTTGGCGCGTCCACGACCCGATGCACACCCCACTCCCGGATCGGAGGTGGGGAGATCAACAGAGCACGTCTGCCCGCCTGCAGAGCACCCGGTGGGATTTCCCCGGGTTCAGCCAAGGTGAGCCCAAAAGCCGCCACGAGATGACCTTGGAGTCCTGAAGGCGGCTGGTCAGGAAGCGGCAGGCGTCGCGCGGGCGAGCGGCGCCGGGCTTCCGTGCAGGGCGGCGTGCAGGGCGACTGCGAGTTCACGGGCCCGGCCCTCGAGTCCCTCACCTCAAGCCTGTTCACAGTGGCTTGCCCCGGATGCACCGCTCCACCGGGCGAGGCGTCTGCGCGCGATGGCCCGTCAGGGAGAGGGCTGCCAGGTCGGGGTCCTGAGGACCTTGCGCGAGAACCATCGTTCCCGTACAGTTTTGCCTGCCGGTGAGAACGCCCGTTCTCGCGCGGTGCACCCACACCAACGGAACTCACACCCCGCCAGCGGCGATACCGACAGACCCGAAGGAAGCGTCATGAGTCACGAACCGCGCCCCCCGTTCCCGCCGTACACCCGGGAGACCGCCGTCCAGAAAGTCCGCCTGGCGGAAGACGGCTGGAACTCTCGCAACCCGGAGAAGGTCGCCCTCGCCTATACGGTGGACTCCTACTGGCGCAACCGCGCGGAGTTCGCCACCGGCTACGACGAGATCGTCGCCTTCCTCACCCGCAAGTGGAACCGGGAGCTGGACTACCGGCTCATCAAGGAACTGTGGGCCTTCGACGGCAACCGCATCGGCGTGCGCTTCGCCTACGAGTACCACGACGACTCGGGCAACTGGTTCCGCGCCTACGGCAACGAGAACTGGGAGTTCGACGACAACGGCCTGATGCACCACCGCTACGCCTGCATCAACGAACTTCCCATCAAGGAATCGGAGCGCAAGTTCCACTGGCCCCTCGGGCGCCGCCCCGACGACCACCCCGGCCTGAGCGACCTCGGTCTCTGACCGGCCACCCCCGCGCCGTGGATCCAGGCCCGACGCCGGATCCACGGCGCGGCCGTTCGTGCGTGAGGCTGCACCTGCGACAGAGGCCGCCGCGCACCTGGAGGGCTTTGGGCTCAGGAGTCCCTCGCAGGCCCTGAAGACCCTCTCACCTGCGGTAAGCGTGGGGCGGTGCTCTGGATTTTCGGCAGTTCGGCGCATCCCCCTTGCCCCGAGAACGGTCGTTCTATAGGCTGGTCTCAATCAGTAGAACGATCGTTCTAAGCCTGGAGGCTCACGACACTGCCATCGCTGGCCGGACGGATTGCCGGTTCGGCCGCCGCGAGTGCCGCAGGGCCGCCGCCTGGGCCCTGACGCCGACCCAATCCAGGGCCGAGGGCAGAGAAGCTGCAGAACACGAGCCTGTTGATGCGGGCTCGGAAAGTTCAGGTGGGTGATCCCATGACTCTCTCGCACACCGCAATGCGACCCCCGCCGATGGCGCTGCCCCCGTCCGGCGAGCAGCCCCGGCCGGCCCCCGTGACCCCGGCGCTGGCCCATGCCCGTACGGGCATGCACCGGCACGGCATGATCGCCCTTCCCGCCGAGGAGCGCTGGGTACGCACCGCCCGCCACTTCGCCGCATCCCTGCTCGCCCGATGGGACGTCGTCCCGGAGGATCAGGACCCCGTCCTGCTGATCGTCGGCGAGCTTGCGGGGAACGCGGCCCAGTACGGACGGGCCGACATGATCGTGAGCCTCGCATTCGAAGGCCGCGCCGTGCGTATCGAGGTTGCCGACTCCGGCGCCACGGCGCCCTCGCCCCACCCTCGCTGCACCGGTGCCCCTGATGAGCACGGCCGCGGCGTGGGCATCGTCGAACTCCTGGCGGACTGGACCGAAACACTCGAGGAACGGGATCACCGGCGGGACCGCGCCGGGCTCCGCGTCGCCACCGCACCGGCCGAGGAGCCCCAGGCAGACCTTGCGCTCGCTTGAGTGGGCAGCGGGCAACACGCCCGGCCCCGATCCGGGCAGGCGCATACGGCGACCGGCCGGCCCGCGCCCGGGAATATGCCGTGCGACCTGGTGGCTGTACCGTAGGAGAACGACCGTTTTCGAGAATGGGTGAGTGAAGTGGACCCCGAGACGACTGAGCAGCGGATCCTTGACGCTGCCGAGGAACTGTTCTACGGCCGAGGCATTCAGTCGGTGGGAATGGATGCGATCCGCACCGCCTCCGGCGTGCCCCTCAAGCGCCTGTACCAGACCTTCCCTTCCAAGGACACCCTGGTCGAGGCGTACCTGAGGCGGCGGGACGCGAGGTGGCTTCGCGATCTTGCCCAGCACGTGGATACCTACGACTCACCCGAGCAGCGGATTCTGGCGGTCTTCGACTGGCTGTTCCTCTGGTTCAGCGAGCAGGGGTTCCGCGGCTGCGGCTTCATCAACTCCTTCGGGGAGCTGGGGGCGACGTCCCAGACCGTGGCCGACATCGCGAAGGCCCACAAGGATGCCTTCCGGCGATATCTTGCCGATCTCGTGGCCGCCGCGGACGCGCCCGCGTGGCTGACCGACCAGCTCGTCCTCCTCGCCGAGGGCGCGATGACCACAGCGGCCATCTCCGGGTCTCCAGAGCCCGCCCGTCACGCCAAGGACGCCGCCCGCACCCTGCTGCGGGCCGCTCACGCAGACGTGGTCACCGCTGCCTGAGCACGCCGTCGCCTTCACTCACAGCCCCGCTTCCGTTCCCTCCGGGGTGCCACCTAGGGTCTGTTGCGAAAGTGGATCTTGTTCGTTGATGATCATGTCCTGTGGGACGTGGGGATCTGACGAGCGGCCAGTGGGCCCGGCTGGAGCCGTTGTTGCCGGTGGGCATCAAGCCGGGTCGTCCGCAGGTGTGGACGCGGCGGCAGCTCATGGACGGCATACGGTGGCGGACCCGGACCGGGGCTCCCTGGCGCGACGTGCCGGAACGCTATGGGCCGTGGGACCGGGTCTATGACCTGTTCCGGCGCTGGCAGCGGGACGGGACCTGGGCGAGGATCCTCACCCGGCTTCAGGCCGAGGCGGACGCCAAGGGCCTGATCACTTGGGACGTGAACGTCGACTCCACCGTCTGCCGGGCCCACCAGCACGCCGCCGGAGCGGCGAAAAGGGGGACCTCCAGAAGGAACCGCCCGGCGGCGTCGTCGTCGAGCCGGCCGACCACGCCCTCGGACGATCCCGCGGCGGACTGACCAGCAAGATCCACCTCGCGGTGGAGCAGGGGCAAAAGCCCTTGTCCGTCGTGATCACGGCCGGGCAGCGGGGCGATTCCCCGCAGTTCGAAGCGGTCCTGGAAGCCATCCGGGTCCCGAGGCTGGGGCTCGGCAGGCCGCGCAAGCGTCCGGACCGGGTCCGGGCCGACAAGGCCTACGACTCTCGCGGCAACCGCTCCTACCTGCGCAGACGCGGGATCAGGGCCACCGTCCCGGTCCCGGCGGACCGGGTCCGCAACCGCCTCAAGCGCGGATCACGCGGTGGGCGGCCGCCGACGTTCGACAAGGACGACTACAAGCAGCGGCATGCGGTCGAGTACGGGATCAACCGCCTCAAGCGCCACCGGGCCGTCGCCACGAGGTACGACAAACTCGCCGTCCGCTACGAAGCGACCGTCCTGGTCGCAGCCATCAACGAGTGGCTGTGACCAGCACTTTCGCAACAGGCCCTAGGCGCCGGTGATCACGGTGTGACGGACTCGGAGTGCCCCCCGGCCAGCTGACGCGGTCCCCCACGCGACTGCGGTGGGTCCGGACCCGGGGGAGGCGTAGCTTGGATGTGGATCCCGGCAAGGGAGGCGTGCCATGACCGGGCCCAGCGAATTCTCGGACCGAGATCGGCACAGCGCAGCGAAACTGCTGGTCCGCTGCCTGGAGAACGAAGGTGTCCGCGTCGTCTTCGGTCTTCCCGGAGAGGAGAACCTTCACCTGACCTTAGCCCTGGCACGCTCCGGCATCCGATACATCCTGACCCGCCACGAACAGGCCGCCTCGTTCATGGCCGAGATGTACGGCCGGGTCACCGGTACGGCCGGGGTCGTCTCGGCCACGCTCGGCCCGGGAGCCATCAACCTTCAGCTCGGTGTCGCCGACGCCATGACCAACAGCACCCCCTTGGTTGCCCTGTCAGCGCAGGTCGGCCACAACCGCAACTACAAGGAAACCCACCAGTTCGTTGACCTGGTCAACATGTTCGCTCCCATCACCAAGTGGTCGGCCAGCGTGCCCAGCGCCGGGGCGATCCCCGAAATGCTGCGCCGCGCGTTCAAGACCGCCGAAACCGAGCGGCCCGGCGCGGTGTACCTGGCGGTACCCGAGGACGTCGACGCCGCGCCCGCCGCCGCCGAGCTGCAACCGCTGCCTCGCTACGTGGTGCGCGCCGAGGCACCGTCGCCGGGCCAGATCGCCCGCGCCGCAGCACTCCTGCACAACGCTCGCCACTCCATCGTGCTGGCTGGCCACGGCGCCGCCCGCAACGCCGCGGCCACATCGCTCACCGCTTTCGCCGGCTCCCTCGGACTGCCGGTGGCAACCACCTTCCATGGCAAGGGAGTCATTGCCGACGACCTCATCAACTCCATGGGCTCGATCGGCTTCATGCGCCGCGACTACACCAACTTCGGTTTCGACGCGGCCGACCTGATCATCGCCGTCGGCTATGAACTGCAGGAGTTCGACCCCGCCCGGATCAACCCCCAACGCGACAAGAAAATCATCCACGTGCACCGCTTCCCCGCTGAGGTCGACGCGCACTACTCGATCGACCTTGGCATCATCGGCGACATCTCGCAGTCCCTGGACGCGCTGTCGGCCGCCGTCTCCGACCGCTTCCGCGGGCCGGCCCCGGCCAGGTGCCGCGAAATGGTGCAAGCCGAGCTGGATCGCGGACGTGCCGACGGCCGGTACCCGCTCGCACCGCAGCGCATCGTTGCCGACACCCGCGCCGCTCTGGGTCGCGACGATGTCGTACTCGTCGACACCGGCGCCCTGAAGATGTGGATGGCGCGGCTGTACCCCACGTACGCGCCCAACACTTGCCTGATCTCCAACGGCCTGTCCGCAATGGGCTTCGCACTGCCCGGAGCGCTCGCCGTGGCCCTGGCCGAACCGGACGTCAAGGTGCTGGCCGCGGTCGGCGACGGTTCGTTCCTCATGCATTCCCAGGAGATCGAAACTGCCGTCCGCGAAGCCATCCCGCTTACCGTGCTGATCTGGGAGGACAACGGCTACGGGCTCATCGAGTGGAAGATGGACCTGACACTCGGCGAACACGACGCCACCGCCTTCGGCAATCCCGACATCGTCCGCTACGCGGAGAGCTTCGGAGCCACGGGATATCGGATTGCCGACGCGGAGGAACTGCTGCCCACGCTGCGAACAGCACTGGACGACCCCGGAGTCTCCATCATCGCCTGCCCCGTCGACTACAGCGAAAATCTCAGGCTCACCGCCCGCCTCGGCCAACTGGACGCCGCACTCTGACGTCGTTCTGACTGATCCCGTGGCCCAAGTGAGCGCAAGGCCCCGCCGCCTCACCGCGACCCCATGTCGTGCTGGGGCGCGGGAAGCGGCGGGGGAGCCCTGTAATGGTGGCCCTGGTCGCCCGAAGCGAATCGGCGTGCCGGCCCAGGCGCCTTATCGGCAGCGGCCGCCGGGACGGCGGACGGCTGGGTCAGAAGGGCTTGGTGGGCAGGTACTTGCCGTCCAGGGTGATCACCGCGCGCTCACCGCCCTCGGGGTCGGCGACCTTCTTGACGTCGAGCTTGAAGTTGATCGCGCTGATGATGCCGTCGCCGAACTGCTCGTGGACCAGGGCCTTGAGCGTGGTGCCGTAGATCTGGACGATCTCGTAGAAGCGGTAGATCGTCGGGTCGGTCGGGACGCCGCCGGGAATGGATCCCCGGGTCGGGATGGCCTGAAGCAGTACGGCCGCCTCCTCATCCAGTTCCAGCAGTTCGGCGACCGCCCTGGCGGCGGCCTCCGGCAGGGGATGCTGCCCCAGAAGCGCGGCGGTGGTGAAGGCGACCGACAGGCCGCTGGCGTCGGCGAGCTGCTGCCAGGTCAGGTCCTTGCGCGTCTTGGCCTCGACAACCACAGCGGCCAGGGCCTGCCGGGCGGCAGGGTCGAACTGAGCGTGCACCATGAGGGCGTTCCTTTCCAATGTGCCGGCCCGCCCTACAGCGAGCTCAGCGGAGTCATACGGTCGGGGGATCAGGCCGTCGGACGGCGGCCTCGACGAAAGGGCCAGGGCAGCTCAGGCCGCGAGGGCGGCGGAGCAACCCGTGACCGGGTCGAGCTGGTCGACCGCGCCGGTGGGGATGTCGTAGACCCAGCCGCGCAGCGTGAGGGTCTTCGCCGCCAGTGCCCTGACGACGCTGGGGTGCGTCGCCAGGTTTGCCAGCTGAGCGATCACGTTGTTCCGTACCAGGACGCTCACCTTGTCCTCGCCGGGCTCGGCACAGGCCGTGCGGACCCGGGAGGCCTCCGCGTGCCGCAGCCAGTGGGCGACGGCCGGCAGGGCGGCGAGGTCGTGCTCGTCCGCCAGGGCGGTCATCGCGCCACAGGCGGAATGCCCGCAGACGACGATGTCGGACACGCCCAGGACGGCGACGGCGTACTCGATGCTCGCCGCGATGCCATCAGCGTTCGGGGTGTAGGCGGGCACCAGGTTTCCGGCCGTCCGGATGACGAACAGCTCGCCCGGCTCGCTCTGTGTGATCAGCTCCGGTATGACGCGGGCGTCGGAGCAGCTGATGAACAGGGTGCTGGGCCGGTGCGTGGTGGCCAGGTGCTGAAAGTGCGCCGCCCGGGCGGGGAAGACGCCCCGCTGGAAATGTGCGACTCCCTCGGCGAGGTCTTGCATGATCACTCCTTTCGGCCAGTGCCCGACTGGTGCGGGTTGACGAAATCCACCATGCATGAACTGTGCTTATAGAGTCCAAGACGCACTGAATATAAGATCTATTGGTCTCATCTATAGTGATGTCATGGGCTTCGAACTACGTCATCTGCGCTATCTGCTCGCCGTCGCCGAACAAGGCAGCTTCACCCGCGCCGCCGAAGTCCTGCACATCTCCCAGCCGACCCTGTCCCAGCAGATCAGACAGATGGAACGCCTGATGGGCACGCAGTTGCTGGACCGTACGGGTCGTGCCGTGCGCCTCACCGACGCCGGGGAGACCTACGTCCACTACGCCCGTCGCGCTCTGCAGGAACTCGCCGCTGCTGAACGCGCCGTCCACGACGTGGCCGACCTCTCCCGCGGCAGCCTGCGCCTGGCGGTCACCCCCACCTTCACCGCCTACCTCATCGGCCCCCTCACCGGACAGTTCCACGTCCGTCATCCCGACATCACCCTGAGCATCAGGGAAATGACGCAGGACCGCATCGAGTCCGCCCTCCTTGCCGACGACCTCGACCTCGGGATCGCCTTTCGCGGTGCCCACCTGCCCGGCATCTCCACGGACGACTTGTTCACCGAAGCCCTCAGCCTCGTCGCCGGCACCCACCACCCCTACGCCGACCGGACAGACCCGCTACCCGTGCGAGAACTGGAAGGCCGCCCCCTGGCCCTGCTCAGCAGCGACTTTGCCACCCGCAGGCACATCGACACCTACTTCGATCAGCACCACACCACACCGCGCATCGCGATGGAAGCCAACTCGGTCAATGCCGTCGCCGAAATGATCCAGCGCACCCCTCTGGCATCTGTGCTGCCCGAGGCCATCGCCCGGGATCACCCGCATCTGCGTGCCGTCCCCCTCGACCCGCCTCTGCCCGAGCGCATTGTCACTCTGCTCTGCCGCTCGGGCTCCTACCAAAGCGCTGCCGCCCGGGCTTTCACCCACCTCACCCGACAATGGGTCGCCTCCAGCGGGTACTCCTCCTCCCCGTGAGGTCGCGGAGGCAGCGGGCGGTGGCCCACGGCGCAGGGACGCCGTCGGTCGAGCGGACAGGTCGAGCCGTGGAACTCTCCCTTCGTACGGCACGCCCTCTGATCGACTGGCAAGGCCCGCACGGCTCGCTCAGCTCTCGCGGATGGTCACGGACGCCGCTGTCACCGTCGCGGGCAGCAGCCGGCAGGACACAGGCCTGGAGTTCGGGAGAACCGGCTCCGGAGCGATTTGTTGCGGCTTGAGGGCGGGCCGTGGATACGTGTGGCCACCGGGACATCTGATAGGCGAATGCCGCCGCGCCCTTCCCTGATCCGCTAAGAGGTCGTTTTCATCTGCAGTGCCCACTTATTGGGTGATTCATTAAGCGATGGATGGCGGTACAGGTGAGGTCACGGAGACTGTCGATGCCAGCGAGTCGTGGGAGGTTGCGGATGAGGCGGAAAAGGCCGTAATCCTGTCTCATCCTAGGATGCCCGGCCTTCGAGGCTGTGTGCTTCGACCGCCGTCGGCGTGCGACTGGGCGCACTCGGTTCGCGGCAGTACGACGGAAGCATGCCGAAGCGACGCCCGTATCCGAGTGATCTGTCCGATGCCCGCTGGGAGTTGATCGAGCCGGTCCTGGCTGCCTGGCGTTTCGAGCGCCGCGGCCGAGCTCTGGACTTCGGCCGGCCCCCCGAACACGACCTGCGCGACATCATGGACGCGATCTTGTACGTGGACCGTACCGGGGTCCAGTGGCGCTACCTCCCGCACGACTTCCCGCACTGGAACACGGTCTATGGCTACTTCGCCAGGTGGCAGCAGGAAGGCGTGTTCGCCCAGCTCAATGGCCTGCTCAGGCAACTCTTGCGGCAGAAGGAGGGACGGGAGGCCGAACCGTCGGCCTGCGTGATCGACGCGCAGAGCGTGAAAACCTCCACCAGCGTGCTCGCCTCCGGCCAGGGCATCGATGCCGGGAAGAAGATCGTCGGGAGGAAGCGGAGCATCGCCACCGATACGATCGGGCTTCTCCTTGCCGTGCTGGTCACAGCGGCGAGCGTGCAGGACTCCGTCGCCGGCACCCAGCTCCTGGACCAGGTCGCCGCCGAACATCCCCGCATCCGCAAGGTGTGGCTCGACGGCGGCTACCGCCAGCACCTCGTCGAGCACGCCGCCGGCCTCGGCATCGACATGGAAATCACTCAACGCGAGCCCGGGACCAGAGGGTTCACCCCGATCCCGAAGCGGTGGGTGATCGAGCGCACCTACGGCTGGCTCATGCTCCACCGCCGCCTGGCCCGCGACTACGAAACCCGGCCCGCCCGCTCCGAAGCCATGATCCACGTCGCCATGACCGATCTCATGGCCCGCCGCCTCACCGGCGAGAGCGCCGTCTCCTGGCACGACCCCGCAAAGACGCATCAACCGCAGATTCCGGGATGAAACAACGGGAGAAAACGACCTCTAATACTCCAGCAGCGGTTCGTGTCCTGAGCTGGTGGTTGTCGTTGTCCTGGTATGGAGGGGATGACTGAAGTCAGTTGCTGGACCGGTGAGTTGGAGTCGGTGTTCGAGCGGGTGGCGGGCCGGTTTACTCGGGCGGATCTGCGGTGGCGGATGCGGGACTACGTCCGCGGTCTGCTGGGGCGGGCGACACGCAAGAACGGCTGGCAGCTCGCGGAATGGGCAGGTCACCGCACTCCCGACGGCTTCCAGCGGCTGCTGAACAGCAGCGTCTGGGACGCAGACGCCCTGCGTGACGATGTCCGTGCCTATGTCGCCGAACGGCTCGGGCCGGACGGAGTGCTGATCATCGACGACACCGGGTTCATCAAGAAGGGCTCCACCTCGGCCGGGGTGGGCCGGCAGTACACCGGAACCTCTGGGGCCTGTGTCTGAATAACTGTCAGAGTTGATCTGTGCAGGTGTCGTCGTGTGACGGTAGGCGGGCTCGTAGTTGCGTGAGGGTGCGGGCCGGT
>NZ_JBIVKQ010000038.1:0-52275 GCF_044750845.1 Streptomyces sp. NPDC088766
AGTGGCGTCGTCTGCCCGAAGGGCAGGCCCGGCGGCGTCCGGTGCGTGCGATCGCAAGGCGGAGGGTCGCCCCGATACTGGTTGTACCGGGGTGATTCCGACAACGCGGCTGGGGGTGCCCCCTCCGGGGGAGTGCGTGCCAGGCGTCGCCGGGCTGGGGGCACCCCCTCCGGGGGAGGGACTTTCGAAACACGCCCTGGGACCGGCACCGGCGGAAGGGGACTCCACCCGCAGCGGCGGGGTCCCCTCCCTGTCCCACCCGCCCCCCGGCGCCCGCACCGGCCCCGTTCCCGTAGGACTGCCTCGCGCGCTCACCGCTCACATCCCCGGCTCCCGAACCCTCTCCCTTCGCCGCCGACCACCCGCTCGCCCGCAGCTCCCCTCCGCCTCCACCCCCTGCATCCCCGAAGGGCCCCGTGCCCCGAAGGGCCCTCACCCGCGTGGCCCCCGAGAAGGGGCCCTTGTGGGCGGGGGACCGCCAGGATGCGGCCATGGGTATACGCATGCTTCACCGCCGGAAGGCCTCCGCACGCGTTCACGCCACGGCCACCGCCGGGAAAAGGCGAGTCGGCCCCGACGCGACGCCCTCGGGGCGACCGTTTCCCGCCCTCGCGCCCGGCGCCGGGACGCCCCGCGTCCCCGGGACCCCTCTCAAGGCGCTGCGCGAGGCGGCCGTACGCCTGCGGCGCCGGGGCCTCGCCCTGCTCGTCCGCCCGGACGGCGCCTGGCGTCCCGGGACCGGGACGGTCCGCGGCTACCTGGCCCTCGGCCTCGCCGCCCTGCGCCGGCTCCCCGGGCCGCGCGCGGGCCGCCGTATCCCGGTCTTCGTCGTGAGTGCGGCACCCGGCGCCGACCGTTGCGGCGGGCGCTGATCCAGGCCGGCGAGTGTTCACCGCCGCTCACCCGACGCCCACCTCGTCCCTCTCCCGCTCCCGCGAAGGCCGCCCCGGTCCGCGCCGCGACCGCACCCCCGCGGCGTACAGCACGACCCCCAGCAGCAGCCCGGCCCCCGCCCCGAAGCACAGGGTCGGGATCAGCTCGTAGGGCTTGCTGTCCGGTCCCCACCGGTCCCACCAGCGCAGCGCCCGGCGGGCCGCCGCGGTCAGGGCGCAGCCGCCGATCACGGCCGCCGCCCACCAGCGGTCGCGCGCCGACAGCACCGGCACCCCGAGCGGCTCGGCCGCAGGGGTCCGGCGCAGCGCGCGCATGACGAACGCGGCGATCACGGCCGCCGCGACCGCCGAACCGCCGTACTGGAGATACCAGTACAACGGTGAGCCCGCGACCGTCTCGCCGAGGACCGGGAACACCCGCATGCCCCACCGGTCGAGGTGGGTGAAGGCGTCCCAGACGACGTGCGTCAGCGCGCCGAGGACCGCGGACACGTACCACCACGCCACCGTCGACGGCCTGACACGCGCGCGTGGCGCCCCGCAGCGCGTCAGGACGGCGGTACGGCCCTGGCGTGCCCGTGGCAGCAGCGCCACGAGCGGCTCGCGCACCAGCAGCCACAACCCCACCAGCGCCCAGGCCGTCAGCACGTCGACGGTGAGGACACCGGGGAAGGAATGCGTGACGTCCCCGAACTCCATCGCCCCGGACCGGACACTGGCCGCGTAGTAGGTCATGTCGGGAGCGAACGACCCCGCGACGAGGACGGCGGGCACCAGGCGCCCGCGGCCGGTCCCGTCGGCGCGCACGGCGGGCAGCACGGCCGCCGCATGACTCAGCGTGAACGGCAACCAGGCTCCCCGGCAAGGATGTTGCCGGGCCCACCGGCCCGGACGTCGACGACCCGACCAGTATGCGGGACGCCTCCGGCGCCCCACGGCACATGGCCGGGCGGTGAACACCGGGTTCGAACGGGTGCCGGTCGCAAAGAAGTTGTCGTAGGGTCGCCTGGGCCGCCGCCGTGCGAATGGCGGTCGGACAACCGAACAGATCAGCGCAAACCGCCCGTGACCGCAACCTTCGCGGCCGACGGGTCGTCCCCCGAGGGACGAGTGAGGCAAGGCGTCCCACGGGACGGGCGAGACGGACGAGGACGGGCGCTCGAGTGTCCACGGGAGGGGTTCACTTCATGTCGGCGCATTTCGGCAGCAGGCTGCGCAAGGGCGCGGTCAACACCACCGTGGCCGCGTTGGCGGTCGCGGCTCTGGCCGCCTCCCAGGCACCCGACGTCACGGCCGGCGGTGCGGGCGGACGGACCGCCGCGAACACCCCGTCCGCCGACGGCGGCCCGGCCACCGGGACCGACGAGAGCGCCACCGGCAACTCGCCGTACTACACGGACCTGCCGCCGCTGAAGAGCCCCGCCCCGGCGCCCGGCCAGAGCACCGGCACCACCCCGGTCGGCACCGGGGAGGCGGAGGCCGGCATCCCCGCGACCGTCCTGGACGCCTACAAGAAGGCCGCGTCGGCCCTCGCCGAGTCCAAGCCCGGCTGCAACATGCCCTGGGAACTCCTCGCCGCCATCGGCAAGGTGGAGTCCGGCCACGCCCGCGGCGGCAGCGTCGACGCCGACGGCACCACCCGCTCGGCCATCCTCGGCCCGGTCCTCGACGGCAACGGCTTCGCCAATATCAGCGACACCGACAACGGCGCCTTCGACCGCGACACCACGCACGACCGCGCCGTCGGCCCCATGCAGTTCATCCCCTCCACCTGGGAGTGGGCCGGCCGCGACGGCAACGGCGACGGCCGCAAGGACCCCAACAACGTCTACGACGCCGCGCTCGCCGCCGGTCACTACCTGTGCCGCTACAGCTGGGACATGTCCACCGACGCCGGCCTGCGCAGCGCGATCCTGAGCTACAACAACTCGACGGACTACTACAACACCGTCGTGTCGTGGCTGGAGTACTACCGCAAGGGCACGCACGAGGTTCCGGACGGCACCGGCACCCTGCCGGACAACCGCAGCGACGCGAACAGCGGCGGCGGCACGACCACCTCGCCGTCCCCGTCCCCCACGCCGCCCAGGACGACCCCGCCCCCCACCGAGCCCCCTGCGGCCACGCCCCCCGCCACCGAGCCCCCGGCGACCACGCCGCCGGCCACCACGCCCCCCGCGCCGACGACACCGACCGACACGGTGCACCACCTGGAGGACGCGGGCACGGCGCGGCTCACCGCCATGGCGGGCGACGCGTTCGGCGACCGGATCAGCACCCGCACCGAGACCAAGGCCGGTACGGCCGTCGCCAAGGTCCGGGTCCGCTTCACGATCGTCGGCGACACCGACACCACCTTCGCGGGGGGCGAGAGCGTCGCCACGGTCATCACCGACAGCCGGGGCATCGCCACGGCGCCCGCCCTCCAGGCGGGGGAGGAGACCGGCACCTTCACGGTCCGCGCCGTCGTCGTGGGCCGCACGGTCGCGGCCATGAGCTACTCGGCCACGGTCACCGCGCGGGCCGCCGACACCCTGGCCCGCACCGGCTCGACCGCCCTGACCTGCGTCGCGGGCGGCGAGTTCGCCGACCGGGTCGAGGTGAAGGCCACCTACAAGGGCGCCCCGGCGGACAAGGTCGCGGCCACCGCCACGCTCGTGAAGGCGGCCGACGACCCGACCGCGAACGACAAGGGCCCCTACTTCAAGGACGCGGCCGGCAACCCCGTCCGCACCCTGACGGACCTCCGCACGGACGCGAACGGCCTGCTGACGCTCCCCAAGCTGTACGCGGACGACACCGCCGGCACCTACCTGCTGCGCGTCACCACCGAGGGCGGCGCCACCCTCACGGTCGAACTGACCGTCACGGCGGCACCGTCGTCCACGCCGGCCCCGTCGGACACCCCCTCGGAAACCCCTTCGGGCACCCCCTCCGAGAGCACCTCCCCGAGCCCCTCCGGGTCGACGACGGCCGGCTGAGGGCCCCCGCACCAGCGGCGGCGCCCCGCACCACGCGAGCGGGGCGCCGCCGGTGGTGCGCGACCCGTGCTCACCCCGCCCGCCCGCTGCCACGGTGCCCGGCCTGGCGAACCGTCGGCTCCGGTGCGCCCGGCGCCGCCCGCCGGTGCACCGCCGTCCGCAGATTCCGGGTCGCACCCGTCCGCGGCGCACCTGTCCGCGGCGCACCTGTCCGCGGCGAGGAGATCCAGCGGGAGGAACCGCCCGGCGGCCCCCTCCTCGGCGGCCGCGACTAGGTGACGGCGTTCGCCGGCCACGTGAAGACGCGCGAGGACCACATCGAGCACACCCGGCCCGGTCGCCGCCGACCGCACCCTGGTCCCGCTGACGACGTCCTGCCTGCCCGGGGGCTTCCCCGGGGGCCTCCTCGTCCTCGGCGTCCCGCTGCTCGTCCTGTCGCCGTACCCCGAGGCCCGCGGCCGGCGCCCCGCCGACCCGGAGCCGGTCCCCGTGGCCGGTCCCGAACCGGTCACCGCCCGAGCCGCGCGTTGGTGTGCCGGGTGGGCTCGGCACCGGCCGGGTCCTCCGGCCACGGATGCTTGGGATACCGGCCCCGCAGCTCCGCCCGCACGCCCCGGTATCCGTCCTTCCAGAAGGAGGCGAGGTCGGCGGTCACGGCCGCGGGCCGCCCGGCGGGGGAGAGCAGGTGCACCAGCAGCGGCACCCCCGCCACCCGCGGTGTCTCCTGGAGCCCGAACATCTCCTGGAGCTTCACCGCCAGCACCGGCTGTCCGGGGTCGGCGTAGTCGATCCGGATTCCCGACCCGCTCGGCACCGTGATCCGCTCCGGCGCCAGCTCGTCCAGCCGTGCCGCCTCCCCGGACGCCCAGGGCAGCAGCCGCGCGAGCGCCGCCCCGGCATCGATCCGCGCCAGATCACCCCGGCGCCGGGCCCGGCTCAGTTCGGGCTCCAGCCACTCGTCCACACGCGCGTGCAGCGCCGTGTCGGAGACGTCCGGCCACGGCTCCCCGAGATGCGTCCTGAGGAACGCCAGGCGCTGCCGCAGCCCCCGCGCCTGAGGCGACCACCGCAGCAGCCCCCACCCCTCCTGCCGCAGTCCTTCGAGCAGCACCTCCCGTACGAGCCCGGCGGCGGCCTCCCGCAGCGGCCGCGCCACCAGCTCCACGGCCCCGAGCCGCTCCACCCGCCGGGCCACGACGTCCCCCTCCGCCCAGTGGACCTCCTCGCGTACGTCGAGCAGGGCGCCCGCCGCGAACCGGGCGACCTCCTCGTCGACGACCGCCGCGAGCTGCACCCGTGCGTGCCCCTTGCCGACGGGCCGGTCGGCGACGGCGACCGCGATCCACGGCGCGCCGCGCAGCCCCGACCCGTCGCGGACCTCGGCCCGCGTCCCGGACACCATCAGGTACGAGCCGCCGTCCGCCCTGGCGACCCGCTCGGGAAAGGCGAGCGCGGCCACGACACCGACGCGGCCGTCCTCGCCGGCCGGCACCGACGGCCCCCCGGCGGCGCTCGCCGTCGCCACGGGCCCTCCCGCCGGGCCGGCCGGCTCCGTCGCCACGCGCCCCTGCGCCGGGCCGGCGAACCCCGTCGCCACGGCCCGCAGCCGCCGTACCTCCGCCCGCCAGCGCCCCGCGTACGCGTCACCCCCGCGCCGGGCCGCGCGCAGCGCACCCGCGAGATCGTCGCCGTACTCCCGCGGAGCCTCCTCGCTCAGCAGGGCGACCACCTCCGCGGCCCGCTCCGCCCCCACCAGTGCGGCCCCGTCGAGCAGCGCCCGCCCCAGCCGCGGGTGCAGCCCCGCCCGCGTCAGCCGTACCCCGCGCTCCGTGGCACGGCCCGCCGCGTCCACCGCCCCGACCGCCCGCAGCAGCCGGCCCGCCGCCGCCATCGCCCCAGCCGGCGGCGGATCCAGCAGCGCGAGCCCGGACGCCCCGGGATCACCCCAGCAGGCCGCCTGGAGCGCGAACGCCGTCAGATCGGCCACCTTGATCTCCGGTGCCGGGAAGCGCGGCAGACGGGCGTTCTCCGCCTCCGCCCAGCAGCGGTACACGACGCCCGGCGCCTCACGCCCGGCCCGCCCGGCCCGCTGCCGTCCCGCCGCGACGGACGCCCGCACCGTCGCCAGCGCGCTCAGCCCGCGCGCGTGGTCCACCCGCGGCTCGCGCGCCAGGCCCGAGTCCACCACCACCCGCACACCCGGCACCGTCAGCGACGACTCGGCGACGGACGTGGCCAGCACGACCCGGCGACGCTCCCCGGGAGCCAGCACCGCGTCCTGCACCGCCGCGGGCGCCCGCCCGTGCACCTGGAGCACGTCCACCCCGCCCAGGTCCGCGAGCCGTCCCGCGACCCGCGCGATCTCGCCGACCCCGGGCAGGAAACACAGCACGTCCCCCGGCCGCTCCGCCAGTGCCCGCCGCACCACCGACGCCACGTGCGCGAGCAGCGCGGGGTCCACCGACATGCCGTGCGGCGGCCGTACCGGCCGGGCCGGAGGCGCCCACACCACCTCGACGCCGTACGACGATCCGTGGGCCTCGACCACCGGCGCGCCCCCCAGCAGCCGGGACCAGCCCTCCGTGTCGGTCGTCGCCGACGCGGCGACCAGCCCCAGCTCGGGGCGGAGCGTCTCGCGCACGTCCCACAGGAAGGCGGCCGCCGTGTCCGCGTCCAGATGCCGCTCGTGGCACTCGTCCAGCACCACCACGTCGACCCCGGTCAGCTCCTGGTCGCGCTGCAGGCGCTGGAGCAGCACACCGGTGGTGACGACCTCCACGCGCGTGTGCCGCCCGACGACGCGCTCGCCGCGCACGGTGTACCCGACGCTCCCGCCGGTCCGCTCGCCGAGCAGCCACGCCATCCGGCGGGCCGCCGCGCGCGCCGCGATCCGCCGCGGCTCCGCCACCACCACCCGCCGGACCGGCCCCCCGCCCACCAGCCCGGCCAGCGCGAGCGGCACCAGCGTCGTCTTCCCGGTGCCGGGCGGCGCCGCCAGCACGGCGGTCCCCCGCCCGGCCAGGGCGTCGTGCAGGGCGGGCAGGGCGGCCCGCACGGGCAGCGCGTCCAGGGCGTCGTCACGGATCACGCCACCCAGTGTCGTACGCCCGGGGGAAGCGCCCCCGCACGCACGCACGCGCGTGCGGGCCGGCGCGAGGCATGCGGGCCAGGGCCTCCCGTTCGGATCATGCCGGGCTTGCGGGCCCTGGCACCGTTCGCCCGCTCTCGGCTTCGCCCGAGCGGGAGGTGCCTCCACCGCCGCGTTGTCGTCGGTTGCCGAGGCTCGGCCACGGCGCCCTC
This sequence comes from Streptomyces sp. NPDC088766, assembly GCF_044750845.1. Lineage (NCBI taxonomy): Bacteria > Bacillati > Actinomycetota > Actinomycetes > Kitasatosporales > Streptomycetaceae > Streptomyces > Streptomyces sp. NPDC088766. The sequence continues at coordinate 7,175 of NZ_JBIVKQ010000038.1, forward strand.
CTCCGCCCTGCGGTGCCCCCCACTGCCCGAAAGGCGTGGGAGGTGTCCCCGGCACCGGACCCCGCTCCCTGATCCGGCCTGATCCGGACGAAAGACCCTAGTCCCGCTCGCAGACGAAGATCGCCGTGCCCGGGATCAGACCGCCGCGCAGCGGGGACCAGCCGCCCCACTCCGCCGTGTTCCAGGCCGGCCACTCCGGCTCGACCAGGTCCACCAGCCGGAAGCCCCCCGCCACGACGTCACGGACCCGGTCGCCGATCGTCCGGTGGTGCTCGACGTACACCGCCCGGCCCTCGTCGTCCTGCTCGACGTAGGGCGTGCGGTCGAAGTACGACGAGGCGACGGACAGGCCCTCGGGGCCCGGCTCGTCGGGGAAGGCCCAGCGGATCGGATGGGTCACCGAGAAGACGAAGCGCCCGCCCGGCCGCAGCACCCGGCGCACCTCCTTCAGGACCAGCACCGGGTCGGCGACGAAGGGCAGCGCCCCGTACGCGGAGCAGGCCAGGTCGAAGGAGCCGTCCGCGAACGGCAGGACGGCCGCGTCGGCGCACACCAGCGGGAACGCCGCGCCGATCCGCAGTGCGTGCTGGAGCTGGCGGTGGGAGACGTCCAGGGCGACCGGACGGGCCCCCTGGGCGGCCAGCCAGCGCGCGCACTGGGCCGCGCCGGCGCCGATCTCCAGGACCGCCTTCCCCTTCAGGTCCTCCGGCGGGCCGAGCAGCTCGGCCTCCACCTCGTCCAGGCCCTCGGGACCCCACACGAAGCGGTCGTCGCCGAGGAACGTGCCGTGCTCGATCTGGTACTCGTCCGCGTTGCGGTCCCACCAGCCGCGATTGGCACGCGCGCTCTCCGCGACACCGGCCTCGCGGCGGGTGGCTTCCGGCTCGAACGCCGGCTCGGACGATACGGGCTCTTGGATGATCGGCTCCCTCGTCGTACTCTTCCGTCCAACCCGACTCGGGATGCGCCCCCGCGGTGTCACCGGGAGGGCTTCCTGCGGCCTGCGTGGCCTCGGAAGAGAGGTCGTGTGCCGGGATTGCGGCGATCCGCCCCGGGTGTGCGCCTTCGCGCATTGACCCTGCCCGGCTGCCCCCGTATGCTACAAGTTGCGCTGCGGGCCTGCGCACCTCAGACGTAGCAGGTCGTGCTCGCATCTGTATGTATGTCCCCTCGGTTGTCGAGGCGCCATAACCGTTTCGGTGGGCGCTTCCTTGGCTGTCCGGCCTTCTGCAGAGCGAAACGGGCTCCCGGCGTAAGCAGTACCTACGACTCTCTGTCCGTACCGGAGCCCTTTCCCACATGACGAGCAGCACCGAGACCACCGCCACCACCCCGCAGGTTGCGGTCAACGACATCGGTAACGAGGAAGCCTTCCTCGCCGCGATCGACGAGACGATCAAGTACTTCAACGACGGCGACATCGTCGACGGCGTCATCGTGAAGGTCGACCGGGACGAGGTCCTGCTCGACATCGGTTACAAGACCGAAGGTGTCATCCCGAGCCGCGAGCTCTCGATCAAGCACGACGTCGACCCGAACGACGTGGTCGCCGTCGGCGACGAGATCGAGGCCCTCGTCCTCCAGAAGGAGGACAAGGAAGGCCGCCTGATCCTCTCGAAGAAGCGCGCCCAGTACGAGCGCGCCTGGGGCACCATCGAGAAGATCAAGGAAGAGGACGGCATCGTCACCGGTACCGTCATCGAGGTCGTCAAGGGTGGTCTCATCCTCGACATCGGCCTCCGTGGCTTCCTGCCGGCTTCCCTCGTCGAGATGCGCCGTGTCCGCGACCTCCAGCCCTACGTGGGCAAGGAGCTCGAGGCCAAGATCATCGAGCTGGACAAGAACCGCAACAACGTGGTCCTGTCCCGCCGTGCCTGGCTGGAGCAGACCCAGTCCGAGGTTCGCCAGACGTTCCTCACCACCCTTCAGAAGGGTCAGGTCCGCTCCGGCGTCGTGTCCTCGATCGTCAACTTCGGTGCCTTCGTGGACCTGGGTGGCGTCGACGGTCTCGTGCACGTCTCCGAGCTCTCCTGGAAGCACATCGACCACCCCTCCGAGGTTGTCGAGGTCGGCCAGGAAGTCACCGTCGAGGTCCTCGACGTGGACATGGACCGCGAGCGTGTCTCCCTGTCGCTGAAGGCGACCCAGGAAGACCCGTGGCAGCAGTTCGCCCGCACCCACCAGATCGGCCAGGTCGTGCCCGGCAAGGTCACGAAGCTGGTTCCGTTCGGTGCGTTCGTCCGCGTGGACGAGGGCATCGAGGGTCTGGTCCACATCTCCGAGCTGGCCGAGCGCCACGTGGAGATCCCGGAGCAGGTCGTCCAGGTCAACGACGAGATCTTCGTCAAGGTCATCGACATCGACCTCGAGCGTCGCCGCATCAGCCTCTCGCTGAAGCAGGCCAACGAGGCCTTCGGCTCGGACCCGGCCTCGGTCGAGTTCGACCCGACGCTCTACGGCATGGCCGCGTCGTACGACGACCAGGGCAACTACATCTACCCCGAGGGCTTCGACCCCGAGACCAACGACTGGCTCGAGGGCTACGAGACCCAGCGCGAGGCGTGGGAGCACCAGTACGCCGAGGCGCAGACCCGCTTCGAGCAGCACCAGCAGCAGGTCATCAAGTCCCGCGAGGCCGACGCCGCGGCTGCCGCCGAGGGTGGCGAGGCCGCCGCTCCGGCCGCGTCCGGTGGCGGTGGCGGTTCGTACTCCTCCGAGGGTGCGGACACCTCCGGTGCCCTCGCTTCGGACGAGGCGCTCGCCGCGCTCCGCGAGAAGCTGGCCGGTGGGCAGAGCTGACGCCCGCTGAGCAGTAGCTCATGACCGAGGGCCCGCACCTTTCGAGGTGCGGGCCCTCGGTGCTGTTCCCGGGCGGCGGCCGGTGCGCCCTCCCGGCGAGGCACCCGCGAGGAAACGTACGGGACACCCGAGGAGCCGACGGGCCGTAACCCGGCGGTGCGACGCTCTTCCCGGGCATCGGACGGTGCCGCCGGCGGACGGTCGTGCCGGTCGCCGCCGCGAGGCCCGCGTCCCCACCCGTCCACCCCGTACGCCGTGCCGTGCCGTGACCGCCCGCCACGCGCGCGTGCCCGCTTCCCCGGCCCGACCGGCCCGACCTGCCCGGCCTGCCCGATCGGCCCGCGCGGGCCGCACGACGCCGACCGATCAAGGGCGTGGGCCGGGAATGCCCCTGCTCTCCGGGGCGTTGTGCAGTACGAACACGAGGAGGAGCGGTCCAAGTGCTTGATCCGCAGGGTTTGTACGCATGGGAGCCGAAGGGGCTGGCCGTCGTCGACATGGCGCTCGCCCAGGAGTCGGCCGGACTTGTCATGCTCTACCACTTCGACGGATACATCGACGCGGGTGAGACCGGCGACCAGATCGTCGACCGGCTTCTCGACTCGCTGCCCCACCAGGTCGTCGCCCGCTTCGACCACGACCGACTGGTGGACTACCGCGCCCGCCGCCCGCTGCTGACCTTCCAGCGCGACCGGTGGACGGACTACGAGGAACCCGGCATCGAGGTCAGGCTCGTCCAGGACGCCACCGGAGCGCCCTTCCTGCTGCTGTCCGGCCCCGAGCCGGACGTCGAGTGGGAGCGCTTCGCCGCGGCCGTGAAGCAGATCGTGGAGCGCCTCGGCGTCCGCCTGTCGGTGAACTTCCACGGCATCCCCATGGGCGTGCCGCACACCCGCCCGGTGGGCCTCACCCCGCACGGCAACCGCACCGACCTCGTCCCCGGCCAGCGCAGCCCCTTCGAAGAGGCCCAGGTCCCGGGCAGCGCCGAGGCCCTCGTCGAGTACCGCCTCATGGAGGCCGGACACGACATCCTGGGCGTCGCCGCGCACGTCCCGCACTACATCGCGCGCTCCGCCTACCCGGACGCCGCCCTGACCGTCCTGGAAGCCATCACCTCCGCCACCGGACTCGTCCTGCCGAGCATCGCGCACGCCCTTCGCACCGACGCGCACCGCACGCAGACCGAGATCGACCGCCAGATCCAGGAGGGCGACGAGGAGCTGACGGCCCTCGTCCAGGGCCTGGAGCACCAGTACGACGCCGCCGCGGGCGCCGAGACCCGCGGCAACATGCTCGCCGAGCCGGTCGACATCCCGTCCGCCGACGAGATCGGGCGGGAGTTCGAGAAGTTCCTGGCCGAGCGGGAGGGCGAGGGCTGAGAGCCCTCCCGGGGTCTGCCGCGCGCCCCGCCGGCGGCAGGCCCTAAGCTTCCCGTCATGCTGAAGGTGGGCCTGACCGGCGGGATCGGCGCCGGCAAGAGCGAGGTGTCCCGGCTGCTCGTCGAGTGCGGCGCCGTACTGATCGACGCGGACCGCATCGCGCGCGAGGTCGTCGCGCCGGGAACGCCCGGCCTCGCGAAGGTCGTCGAGACCTTCGGCGAGGGCGTCCTCGCCGCGGACGGCGCCCTCGACCGGCCCAGGCTCGGCTCGCTCGTCTTCGCCGACCCCGACAAGCTCGCCGCGCTCAACGCGATCGTGCACCCGCTGGTCGGCGCCCGGTCCCGCGACCTGGAGACCGCCGCCCCCCAGGACGCCGTCGTCGTCCACGACGTCCCCCTCCTCACCGAGAACGGGCTCGCCCCCCTCTACGACGTGGTCGTGGTCGTCGACGCCGACCCCGCCACCCAGCTCGACCGGCTCGTGCGGCTGCGCGGAATGACCGAGGACGACGCCCGCGCGCGGATGGCGGCGCAGGCGACCCGCGAGCAGCGGCGGGGGATCGCCGACATCGTCATCGACAACGACGTACCCCTGCCCGACCTGGAGCGACGCGTCAAGGACGTGTGGGCCGACCTGGTCCGCCGGGCGCGGACGGCGGAGCGGGACGGCGAAGGGCCCCGCGAGCGGTCCGGTGAGCGGCCCGAGGAATAGCGGCCCGCGCCGCGCGCGTTGAACGCCATGAGTGAGGGAAGGAATTTTCCGTGCCCGAAACCAGCGGTTCGACCGGACGTACTCCGGAGACGCACGTCATCGACTTCCGTGCCGCCGAGCAACTGCTCGCCGCACGGGATCCGCGGGGCGCGGTGAAACTGCTCGACGGTGTCATCGCCGCGTACCCCGAGAACACCGCCGCCCGGCTGCTGCGCGCGCGAGCCTTCTTCGCCGCCGCACAACTGCGACCCGCCGAACTGGAGTTCACGATCGTCCTGGAGCGCGAGCCGGACAACGCGTTCGCCCACTTCGCGCTCGCCCGCACCTACGAGCGGCAGGGCCGTGCCGACCAGGCGAAGAGGCACTTCCGCCTGGCCGCCGCACTGGACCCGAACCCGCAGTACCTGAAAGCGGCACGGTTCGAGTCCTAGTGTCCTGCCGCCCCCTTCCCCCTGCCCCGCGGGCGGACGCCGGGAAGGGGCCGACAGGGCCTGGCGGCGGCCGGCTCCCGGGAGGCCGCCGCCTCAGGGACGACGTTGCTCCGGCGGACGGTACGGCGGGATGTCCGGGCCCGGCTGGAAGTGGGATCCCTCGCGCAGATGCTTGGTGATCACCGACATGTCGACGATGATCACGAGCCACAGCACCCCGCAGGCGACCGCCCACCCGGGACGTCCCACGAGCGCGAACGCGACTGTCCCGAAGATCGCCCAGAGCAGCCCCCACGCACTCAGCCACAGCCGCATCCTCAGTGCACTGCGCGCTGTCACCGGCTCACTGCCCGTACGCATCGGATCATCGCTCCTTCCTGCAACGTACTCCCCGGGCCGGACGTTCTCCAGGGAGACCGGAGACCGGAGACCGGAGACCGAGAGCCGGTGCCGGGGGTCGGTCGTGGGGGCCTGAGGAGGCACGTCCACCGTCGGCCGGGCCTTCGTCGAAAAGACTTCCTTCACTCGAACGAATGAACCTGAGGAGTGGTGGAACGGCCCTGCGGAAACGGGTCGTTGGGAGGGCATGAGGCGTGAAATGCGAGAGGGGCACGAGGGGACGGGCCCCGGTGCCATCACCCCGGACGGCTGCGCGGTCGAGCTGTACAGCCGCCTCCCGGTGGGCGAGGAACCCGACGTCGTCACCGCCGCCGTAGCCGCGGGCGCGCGCATCCTGGAGCTGGGCTGCGGCGTCGGCCGCATGACCCACCCGCTCCTGAAGCGCGGGTTCACGATCACGGCGGTGGACGAGTCCGCCGAGATGCTCGACCGCGTCCGAGGGGCTCGCACCGTGTGCGGCCCCATCGAGGACCTGGACCTGCGCGAGACCTTCGACGTGGTGATGCTCGCGTCGTTCCTCGTCCACGCCGGGGACGAGGAGGTCCGGCGCGGCATGCTGCGCACCTGCGCACGGCACGTGACACAGGACGGGTGCGTGCTGATCCAGCGGGAGGGCGAGAGCTACCACACCGACCTGCCCAGGGAACGGGTCCATCCGAGCGGCTTCACCTTACGGATCCTGTCGTCGGAACCCGTCGGCGACGGCGTCAACTCGGTGCGCGCGGAGTACGTGTTCCCGGACGCGACATGGACCCAGACGTTCCGTGCCCGGCCCCTGAGCGAGGAAGAGTTCGAGGAGGCACTGGCCGAGGCGGGACTGAGGGTGGACCGGTACCTGACGGAGGACCGGGTCTGGGTGCGGGCGGTGAGGCGATGAAGTCCGGCCCAGAGCGTCCGGCGCAGAGCGATGAGTTCACGCCGGGGGAACGGTCTGTCCCTCCGACAGCACCACGGACCGCTTTCCCCAGGAGAAGACCTCCATGCCCGAGACCACGGAACCGCTCCCCTCCGCCGCTTCCACCCCCTCCGCCCCGTTCGAGTCGACGACCGCCGGGCGCAGGCGCGCCCGCATCGCACTGCGCGGGCTGGAGGTGCTGCTCGCTCTCTTCTACGGGATCGCCAGCGCACTGCCGAAGCTGATCGCCCATCCGTCGGCGGCCGAGGGCTTCGACAAGCTGGGCTGGGGCGACACCGGCATGTACGCCATCGGTGTCCTCGAACTGGCCGGCGCGATCGCCCTGCTGGTCCCGGCGCTCCGGTCGGTGGCCGCGGTCTGCCTGGGAGCGCTCATGGTGGGCGCGTTCATCGTGACGATCGTGGCCATGGACGGGCAGAACGCGGCGACACCCCTCATCCTGCTCGTCCCGCTGGCCCTGATCGCCTGGGCCCGACGCGACTCCGTGCAGGACCTGCTGCGGCTGGTGCGGCGCACGCGGTGACCGGACCGGGCCGTCCGGTCCGGTGGCCCCGGCGCCCCCGCCCTACCGTGGACCCATGGACCCCGACGAACCGCTGGACCCCGCCTCCCTCCCCGCCCTGGACCGGCGGGTCACTGGGTGCCGGGCCTGCCCCAGGCTCGTCGAGTGGCGGGAGGAGGTGGCTCGCACGAAGCGGGCTGCCTTCGCCGACCGGACCTACTGGGGGCGGCCGGTGCCGGGGTTCGGTCCGGCCGACGCGCGGTTGCTGATCGTGGGGCTGGCTCCGGCCGCACACGGAGGGAACCGTACGGGTCGGATGTTCACGGGCGACCGTTCCGGGGACGTGCTGTACCAGGCGCTGTACGACGTGGGGCTCGCCTCGCAGCCGGCCTCCGTGTCCGCCGACGACGGCCTCGCCCTGCACGGCGTGCGGATCACCTCCCCGGTGCACTGCGCGCCGCCCGCCAACAAGCCGACCCCGCGGGAGCGGGACACCTGCCGGCCGTGGCTCGTCCAGGAACTGCGGCTGCTGCGGCCGACGCTGCGGGCGGCCGTCGTGCTGGGGGCATTCGGCTGGCAGGCCGCGCTGCCCGCGTTCGCCGAGGCGGGATGGGCTGTTCCCCGGCCCCGGCCGGCCTTCGCGCACGGGGCCCGGGTACCGCTCGACGGCCTGGACCTCTTCGGCTGCTTCCACGTCAGCCAGCGCAACACCTTCACCGGGCGCCTCACTCCGGAGATGCTGCGGGAGGTACTGCACACGGCGGCGACGGCGGCGGGACTGAGCTGACCGGCCCGGTGCCGTCGGCCTGCTCCTGCCGACTTGCCACTGCCGGTCAGGCCCGATCGGCCTGCCGCCGCCGCCGCTGCCGGGCCGGGCCGGGCCGGGCCGGCAGGTCCAGCTCTGTCGGCCCGAACCTGCCTGCCGCTGCCGGTGGTCGGACCCGGTGGGTCTGCCCCTGCCGGTCTGCCCCTGCCAGGTCCTGCTGGCCTTGCCGCCCTGTCCGATCCTGCCGCCCTGCCGGACTGTGCCCGACCCTGCCGGGCCATGCCGCTCCTGCCGCCCTGCTGGACCGTGCCCCGTCCTGCCGATGCGGGTCGGGCGGGCGGGCCGCAGCTGTCGGCGCCCCCCGATGTCCTCGGGCCGCGGGCGGCGCCGGCCGCACGGAGGCCGGCTGTCCCGCTCGCGGCGGTCGGCCGTGCCCGGACGGCGGACGCCGAAGCGCTCGTCCTGCGCTGCGCCTCGGACGGCCCTCGCCCCTACCGGCGATCGCCCGCGCCGCCGATAACCGCTGGACGGCCGCGGGCCGCGGACGCCAGCCTTGCTCCCATGCGCACCAAAAACCTGGGCCGTTTCACGGCGGCGGACTTCTAGCGGGCCGCGCCGGAAGTCCCGGCAGGCCCGCGGAGGTCCGCCATGTCCCGCACCGTCCACCACATCCGCCTCCGGCACCGCAACCACCACCCGGCCCCTGGATCGGTCGGCTGGGCCGGGCTGCGCTCCGGGCACCGCCTCGTCCAACTCCGCATCACCTTTGAGGAGTCGGCCCGCGCGCGGCGCGAGGGCCGCCGCCCGCGTCCCGTTCCCGTCCACCGGGCCTTCACCGCCCACACCTGGCCGCGTTCCCTGAACGCGGGAGTCGACGGCCCGTACGAGTCGCGGGCCCGAGCCGCGCTGGCCGTCTTCCGCACGACCGCCCGCAACCGTCTGCGAGCCGCCCCGCCCGGCGCTCTCCTCGACGCCGCCGACGATCTGGACCACCCGCCGACCCGCCACCGCCACCGGAACATCTGGGACTTCTGATGGACGCCACCTTCCTCCGCGCCACCACCGACCGCCTGGCCGCACTCCCCGGGGTCCGCGCCGTCGCCCTCGGCGGCTCCCGTGCCGAGGGCACCCACCGCCCCGACAGCGACTGGGACCTCGCCGTCTACTACCGGGGCACCTTCGACCCGGCCGACCTGCGCGCCGTCGGCTGGGAGGGCGAGGTGTCGGAGATCGGCGGCTGGGGCGGCGGCGTCTTCAACGGCGGCGCCTGGCTCACCGTCGACGGGCGGCGCGTCGACGTCCACTACCGCGACCTGGACGCCGTCGCCCACGAACTGGCGGAGGCGGAACAGGGCCGGTTCCGGGTGGAACCCCTGCTGTTCCACCTGGCGGGCATCCCGAGCTATCTGGTCGTCGCCGAGCTGGCGATCAACCAGGTGCTGCACGGAGAGCTGCCGCGCCCGGCCGCGTACCCCGACAGGCTCCGCCGGATGGCGCGCGACCGCTGGTACGGCACCGCGAGCGCCACTCTCGCCTACGCGGCCGCCCACCATGCGGCGCAGGGCCGGCGCACGGAGGCCGCGGGTGCCCTGGCCGTCGCCGCCACGCAGGCCGGCCACGCGGTGCTCGCCGCGCGCGGGGAGTGGGTGACGAACGAGAAGCGGCTGCTGGAGCGGGCCGGGCTGAGAGACGTCGACGCGCTTGTCGCGCGGATCGCCCACGGCAGCGTCCCGGAGGCGCTCGAACGGGCCCGCACGCTGTTCGGGGAGACGGTGGCGGCGGCCGGGGCCACGCGCACGTGAGGAGTCGCGTCCGGCGAGGAGCCGGTCCCCGGCAGACGCACGAGCGGTTGCGTTCATGAAGAACCCGGGGTCCGGCCCAGGTGTCACCTTCCCGAAACGCAGCCGTCCCACCTTCTCCTCGATCGACGCGTACCGTGGAGACACAGCCCAGAGCACCAGCCCCGGCCACCGTCGCCCGAAGGCACACCCCGCCCTCGCCCGAACGGAGCCCTGTGTCCCCGCGTTCCGCCGTTGCCGTTCGCACACTCACCGCCCTGCCGCCCTGGCTCGCGCACGCCCTGCGCGCCCAGCGCGGGCCCGTCCCGTGGAATGCGGTCGTACGCGGCGCGCTCGCCGCCGGGCCGTTGCTGCTCACCGCCGTCCTCGCCGGGCACACCTCCCTCGGTGTCGTCGCCGCCATCGCCGCCATGCTCGCCGGGATCAACGACCGCCCCGGCAGCCGGCGCGCCGCCGTCCGGCGGCTCGGGGCGCCCGCGCTCGCCGGAGCGGCCGGGCTCCTCGTCGGGACGTATGCCGGCGACCACGCCGGCCCGGTCGTGCTGACGTTCCTCCTCACCGGCCTGGGTCTCCTGGCCGGCGGTGTGAGCGCCGTCGGACCCGTCGCCTCCGGGGGCGGCACCCAACTCCTCGTCGCCGCGGCGATCGGCGCCGGGATGCCGCTGCCCGACAGCGGCGGGGCACGGGCCCTCGCCTTCCTCGCCGGCGCGGGATGGCTGATCGTGCTGCGGCTCGCCCTGCCCACGCCGGGCGCGTTGGCCGGAGACTTCCGCTTCGACGGGGAGCGGGCGGCCGTGGCCGGTGTGTACGAGGCCGTCGCCGCTCTCCTCGACGCCGCCGGCACCGGGCAGGCCACCGCCCGCCGTGCCGCCCTCACCGCCGCTCTCGACCACGCCCAGGACGCCCTCGCCGGGCCCCGGCTGCGCCGCTACGCCAGTTCCGCGGCCGAACGCCGGCTGCACGCCCAGTACGCCGCCGCCCTGCCGCTCGCCGAGGCCGCCACCGCCCTCGCCTGGGCCGGCGCCCCCCTCACCGGCCGGGCCGCCGAGGGACCCCGGCGGCTCGCCGCCGCCGTACGGGAGAGCGCGGCCACCGGACCGTTGCCCGCGCCCGTCCGGTCCGGGCCCGCGCTGCGGGCTCTCGACGACGCCCTGCTCCGGGCCGCCGACGCCTTCGACCAGGGCGTCGGATCGGACCTGCACACGCGTCGGCGCGGCGCCCGGGACCTGCTGCGGACCGCGTTCGGGGCCGGCGGGCGGGAGTACGGGCTGCGGGTCGCCCTCTGCTTCGGCGCCAGTGCCGCCATCGCCCAGGCGCTGCACCACTCGCACTGGTACGGGCAGCACACGCACTGGTACTGGCTGCCCGCCACCGCCGTCTTCCTCGTCAAGCCCGACCTCGGGCCGCTGGTCTCCCGCGTACTGTGCCGAGCCGCCGGGACGGTTCTGGGGGCGCTGCTCTTCGCCGGGTTCGCCGCCGTGCTGCCGCGTCCGGAAGGGCTGATCGCCCTGGTCGCCGTGTGCGGGGCGCTGATACCCGTCGCCACGCGCCACTTCGCCGCCCAGACCGCCGTCGTCACCGTCCTCGTCCTGTCGCTCGTCATGGTCGGTGGGGAACCCCAGGCCTCCGTCGGGCGCATCGGTGAGACGCTGCTGGCCTGCGCGCTCGTACTCGTCGTCGGACACCTGCCGATGCCGGGGGAGCGCGGCGGGCACGTGCGCGCCCGGCTCGCGTCCGCCGCGGGCGCCGCGCACGCCTACCTCGTTCATGTACTGGACGGCCTGGACGGCCTGGACGGCCTGGACGGCTCCGACGACCGCGCCACCCGCTGGACCCTGCGCCGCGAGGCCTACCGGGCGCTCGCCGAGGCCCGCGCCGCCATCGCCCTCTCGGCCGCCGAGCTGCCCGCGCTCGCCCGGCACACCGAGGGCACCGACGAGGTCGCCGCCCTCCTCGAACGCCTCGTCGACACGACCACCGCCGCCGCCGTCCACCTCGACGACACCGGACGGCTCGACCGCCGCCACAGCGACCGGCTCACCGAACTCCTCGCAGAACTGGCCGCACACCAGGAACGGGTGGGGCTGCCGGCCCGCGTCACGAACCTGGCCGCCGCGGTGTGACCGCGGTTCCGGACGGGCTGTCGTGGCCCGGCGCGGCGGTCCGGGACACGGGGCCGCCCCGCGGCTCGACCCCGCGGCGGCCCGGAGCGCGCACGGAGAAGTGATGGGCGACGCCACGACGCGTACGAGTTCTGACGCGCAGGGTAGCCGACGTGTTCAGAAGGTGACCTGTTCCTCACACTCCGCGTTGAACTTGTGTCAACTGCGTCTCAGTAACGTCACTGACCGAGGCGTTCCCTCTCCGAAGAGCGTTAACTCCTACAGGTACAACGCTTATCGGAGGTGTGCGAGATGGTGAACGGGCGAACAGTGCTCGAACGCTTTCCCGCGGGCGGGCCGCGCGGATCGTGGCCCGCGGAGGAGTTCGCGCAGGCGCGGCGCATGGAGGGCCTGGCCGCCGAGGTTGTCATGGACCTCGCGACCGACACGTTCCTGGTGGTCGTGCGGGGCGGCGAGGCCACCGACTGACGCCGCGGTCAGCCCGCTTTCGCGGCGGGCACCGGGCCCGTCGGCGGGCCGGTGAACGGCCCCGCCCGCAGCGCGTACAGCTCCACGTACCTCCCGCCCCCGGCCGGCGGCTCGTCCGGGGTACCGGTCTCCACGAGCCCGCCCCGGCCCAGGACGCGCACCAGGTCCGGATGCCGGACCGACGCCGGCCGGTGCGTGATCGGTACGACCGTCCGGCCGCCGTCGGCCGGCACGCGGATCTTCTCGAAGACCTCCGGCTCGGCCCGTGGGCCGATCAGGGCCGCGCGCCGGGCACCCGGACGCGCGTCACGCGCTGATCGGCCGCGACCAGGTGGGTGGTGTGTCCGTGAGGCGGCACAGCGTCAGATAGAGGGGGATGGGCGGGGTGTACGGCAGCGTGCCGTCCGGCCGGTGGATGAGGCCGGGGGCCTGCCGGGAGTCCGGTACGACCGCGCCCGTGGCGTACCGCGCGGGGGCGGGCCACTCCAGGGCGTAGTCGGAGTCCGAAGGGACCAGCCACCACCAGTGCGCCTCGTCGGCGTACACGCAGCCCACACGCGGGAGGCGGGGCATGACCAGCGGGCCCAGCCGGGCCGGGACGGCTACGGCGTCGCAGCCCAGCGGGGCCGTCATCCCCTCGGGAACCGCGATCCGGTGCGGGGCCCGCGGGATGTCGCCGCCGGGGCCACGCCCCAGGCGGACGAGCGTGTCCAGGTTGAGCACCCCGATCCGGCCGGGGACCGCGCTCACGCCGTGTCCCGGCCGCGCGGAGGGAGGCCCGCAGAACCCGCGCCGGGGTGCGGGCGCCGGGCGGGCGCCCCGCCCGGCGTGTCGAGCGCGTGGTCGGTGCGGTCGGCCGGCCTGGGCGGCTCGCCGGTCCCCGGGCCGCGGTGCCACTGCGGCGCGATGCGGGGCGGAGGACCGTCGGACGGGTGCGGGAGCCTGCCGAGAGGACCGCCCGACCAGGGGGCGGCCCGGCCGTCGGTGGCGGGGGTGTGATGGGGCCGGTGCGTGTGTCCGAGGGCGCGGCCTTCCGCCGGGTGCGTCCTGTGCGCCTGTTCGGCGGACTCGGGGTCACCGTGCACATCGTGTCCGTGCCGGACGTCGCCGTGCACCAGGGGTCCGTGCCGGACGTCTGCGTGCCGGGCGTCTCCGTACCGGAGGTCGCCGTGCCGCGCGTCTGCGTGCCGCGTGTCCGCGTGCCGCGCGTCTGCGTGCCGCGTGTCCGCGTGCCGCGCGTCGCCGTGATCACTGTGCTCGGTGGGGGCCTCGCCCTCGTCGTCCGAGCCGCCTGCCGGGTCCGGCTTCGGGCGGGCGCCCCAGCCGAGGTCGGCGCGCGGCGCGGGGACCGGGTCGGTGTCGGAGACGTCGCAGGCGTCATGGGCGGCGAGGTCGTCACGCCGCTCGGCGGAGTGCTCGGGGCAGCCGGAGTGCTCGCGGCGCGCGGCGTTCCCGGAATGCCCGGTGTGCTCGGGGGAAACGGGTTCTGCGGACTCCTCGGGGGCGGCCCCTCGGGGCAGGTCCGCCCAGACCAGCAGTCCGGGACCGTGTTCCTGGGCGCCCCAGGAGCGACAGAGGGCGTCGACGAGGAACAGGCCCCGCCCGTGTTCCTCCTCGGGACGCTGCGGCGAGGGATGCGGCTCGCCCGGCGCGCAGCCCTCGTCGCGCACGGCTATGCGCACGAGGTCGTCACCGTCGTACAACTCGCAGACGACCACCCCGCTCGCGGTGTGCACGATGGCGTTGGTGACCAGCTCGGATATGACCAGGGCGGCCGTGTCGCAGGTGTCCTCGCACACCGACCAGCCCGTCAGCCGGGCCCGCACCAGTCGTCTGGCCTGCGCCGGGGAACCCGGATGCGCGGCCAGTTCGAATCGGAACCGGCGTTCGGCAGCGGCCTGGTCGAGGCCCGCTTCCTTCCCCACTCTCGTATGCGCTCGACCGGGGGAACCCGCATCGGCACCGAGACCCTGGGGGTGGCCTGCGGCGGCGTCTGTTCCTAAGGGCGCGGACGGAATCACGCTTGCCACTATCGCCCCGCCGTGAACACTTGGCAAGTGTCACTCTGAAAAATGCAGAGTGCTGTGTGACGCGGTGAAGGGCCGTGGCACACTGCTCGCAACAGCATGTCGAGCGGCGCCAGTTGGGATCACGGAGATCCGTACTTATTCGTATGTGTCTTCGAATGAGGTCTTCACGTGGCGCCGCAGGGCTGTTGGGAAGTTTTCGACCGCCCGGCCGGGCCAGGTGAGCCGTCGGCCGGGCTCTTCGTGGAGGTGGAGCGTGAGCGAACCGCGGTCCGCGCCGACGGTGGGGCAGGTCGTCCTCGGCCGGCGCCTGCTGGACCTGCGGGAACGCGCAGGACTCAAGCGCGAGGAGGCCGCCCGCATCCTCCGCGTCGCACCCGCCACCGTCCGCCGTATGGAGATGGCGGAGGTCTCCCTCAAGATCCCCTACCTCCAGTTGCTGCTGAAGGCGTACGGCGTCACCGACGCGGAGGCCGAGGGCTTCGTCCAGCTCGCCGAGGAGGCCAACAGGCCCGGCTGGTGGCAGCGTTTCCACGACGTGCTGCCCGGCTGGTTCTCGATGCACGTCAGCCTCGAGGGCGCGGCCGCCCTGATCCGCCAGTACGAACCGCACTTCGTCCCCGGCCTGCTGCAGACCGAGGACTACGCGCGCGGAGTGCTGAAGTCCGGAGCCATCGGCCAGACCCGGCCGGAGGACATCGAGCGCCACGTCGACCTGCGCATGCAACGCCAGGGACTGCTCACCCGTGAGGACGCGCCCCGGCTGTGGGTGATCATGGACGAGACCGTGCTGCGCCGCCCGGTGGGCGGCCCGGAGGTGATGCGCGCGCAGATCGACAAACTGCTCGACGCCACGAAGCTGCCCAACGTGACGCTGCAGATCGCCCCGTTCTCCTCGGGGCCGCATCCCGGCACGTACGGGCCCTTCGTGCTGTTCCGATTCGCCATGCCCGAACTTCCGGACATGGTCTACAGCGAGTACCTGACCGGCGCCGTCTACCTGGACGCGCGCACCGAGGTGGCGACCCACCTCGAGGTCATGGACCGCATGGCGGCACAGGCCGCTACGGCACATCGCACGAAGGAGATCCTCCGGGATCTCCGCAAGGAGCTGTGAATGGAACGCATCAAGTCCCCCACCAGGCCGCGTGGCCGCGCTCAGCGGATCTACAACGGCATGCCCGCGAGGGAACTGGGCAGCGAGGGCTGGCACAAGCCGTGGAGCGGCGGCAACGGAGGCAACTGTCTCGAGGCCATGAAGCTCGCCGACGGCCGGATCGCCGTCCGCCAGTCCACCGACCCCGACGGTCCGGCGCTGATCTACACCTCCGACGAGATGACGGCCTTCATCCAGGGGGCGAAGGCGGGAGAGGCGGACTTCCTGCTGTCCTGAACCGACCCGACCGTTCCTTCTTCCTGCGCACCCTTTGTTCAACTTCCTTATCTTGGTACTGACTTGATCATTATTCGTGTCACATGCTTATGGAGTTCCTCATGACCGGGCAGGACCCCACCGGCGCCGTCGAGATCGACACCAGCAAGCCGCACCCCGCGCGGATGTACGACTGGTACCTCGGCGGCAAGGACAACTACCCCGTGGACGAGGAGATGGGCCGGCAGATGCTGGCGCTCGATCCCCGCGTCCCGGTGATGGCCCGGGTCAACCGGGCGTTCATGCACCGTGCCACGCGCTGGCTCGCGGGCCACGGCGTCCGGCAGTTCCTGGACATCGGCACGGGCATCCCGACCGAGCCGAACCTCCACCAGGTCGCCCAGCAGGTCGCGCCCGACGCCGCCGTCGTCTACTGCGACAACGACCCGATCGTCCTGGCCCACGCGGCCGCCCTGCTGCGCAGCACCCCCGAGGGCGTCACCGAGTACCTCCAGGCGGACGTCCGGGACCCGGCCACCATCATCGAAGGCGCCCGGAAGATCCTGGACTTCGAGCGGCCCGTGGCGCTGTCGCTCATCGCCCTGCTGCACTTCGTCTCCGACGAGGACGGGGCCCACGAGCTGGTCGACCGGCTGCTCGCCGAAGTCCCCTCGGGCAGCTACCTGATGATGACCCACGCCACCGCCGACTTCACCCCGGAGGAGTCAGCGGCGGCCACGGCGAAGCTGAAGGCGGCCGGCGTCACGCTGGCACTGCGCTCGCGCGACGAGTTCGGCCGCTTCTTCGACGGACTGGAACTGGTCGAACCCGGTGTCGCGGTGGTGCCCGAGTGGCACCCCGAACTCGGCGAGCCGGTGCCGGGCCAGGACGACGGCGTCATTCCCGGCTACGGCGCGGTGGCGCGCAAGCCGTAGGCGTCCGGTACGCCGGGGCGTCGTGACGGAATTCCGTGGGGCGGCGGTCGGCGTCCGGGTCTGGCCACGTCGGGCGGCGTCGGCGTCCGGGTCTGGCCACGCAGGGCGGCGTCGGCGTCCGGGTCCGACCACGCAGGGCGGCGTCGACGTCCGGGGCCAGGTCCTCGAGACGAAGTCCGTCGCCCGTCCGCCGGTGCCGAGTCTCCGGCGGCGGGACTCCGCCCCTCCCCCCGGCCCCGGGGAGGAGGCGGCGTCCGGCACCTCCTCGGAGGCAGGACGCGGGAGCCGGGGTATGAGAGCCGGTGTATGAGAGCCGGTGTACGAGAGGGCGGCCTGGGGAGCGGAGGCTCAGGGCAGCACACCGAGCAGTGCGTCCAGCGCCGCCCCGTAGGCGTGCTCGGAGGGCGTGGCGTATCCCACGACCAGTCCGTCGTGCGCCGCCATGTCCGTCTCCGGGTGCCGGAAGTCGGCCAGGCCGTCCAGCACGACGCCCCGCCGGGCGGCCGCCTCGACCGTGGCCCGCTCGGTGCCCGGCGGCAGCCGCAGCACCGCGTGCAGTCCGGCCGCGACCCCGGTGACGCCGACCCGCGGCGCGTGCTCGGCGAGCGCCGCCACCAGACGGTCCCGGCGGCCCCGGTACCGCTGTCGCATACGCCGCACCTGGCGGTCGTAGGCCCCGGAGACGATGAGGTCGGCCAGGCCCAGCTGGTCCGGCACGCTCGCCCATGCCTCCCGGTCGCCCTTGGCCGCGAGGACGTCGCCGACGTACCGCTCCGGCAGCACCATCCAGCCCAGCCGCAGGGCCGGTGACAGGCTCTTGCTGACCGAGCCGAGGTGGATCACGCGCTCGGGGTCCAGGCCCTGGAGCGCGCCGACGGGCTTGCGGTCGTAGCGGAACTCGCCGTCGTAGTCGTCCTCCAGCACCACGGTGCCCCGCGCGCGTGCCCAGTCGATCACGGCGGCCCGGCGGCTCGCGTGCAGCGGACCGCCGGTCGGGAACTGGTGGGCGGGCGTGAGCAGCACACCCCGCTCGCGCCCCAGCAGGTCGACGCGCGCCCCGTCCTCGTCGAGCGGGAGCGGCACCGTCCGCACGCCCGCCGCGGCCAGCAACTCCCGGTGGAACCGCAGCCCGTACGCCTCCACCGCCAGCGGGCCGCGCAGTGCCCCGTCCCCGCCCTGACCGAACAGCAGCCGCAGCGCGTGCGCGAAGCCGGAGCAGATCACGATGCGGTCGGGCTCGGTGCGCACGCCACGTGCGCGTGCCAGGTACTCCGTGAGCGCCTCGCGCAACTCGCGGCGCCCGGCGGGGTCACCGGGCCCGAACACCTCGTTGGGCGCCCGCTGGAGCGCCCGCCGGTAGGACGCCAGCCAGGCCGCACGCGGGAACGCCGACGCGTCCGGGGTGCCCTGGCGCAGGTCGTGCCGCGGACCACGCGCGCGTGGAGGTGCCTCGACAGGCCTTCGCACGGCGTGTCGCAAGGGCTCCGTGCGGTCGGCGACCCGCGTACCGGATCCCTGCCTGGCCGTCAGCCAGCCCTCCGCCACCAGTTCGGCGTAGGCGTCGGCCACCGTGTTGCGTGCGACCCCGAGATCGGCGGCGAGGGAACGGTAGGGCGGCAGCCGGGTGCCCGGAGCGAGCCGTCCGCCGCGCACGGCCTCGCGCAGCGCCCGGATCAGCGCGGCCCGCCGTCCGCCCGGACCGGACAGCTCCAGATGCAGGTCGGCACCGATCCGCTCAGCCGAATTGACCCACGATTCCTCCATGGAAATGCACCCTACAGAGGGTCTTTCCGACTCATAGATTGATCTGCATGACGACGACCACGACGACCACGACGACCACGGCGAACGCGATGAGCACGGCGGACGCAACGAGTGGGGCGGAAGCGACGAATGGGGCGGAAGTGACGAGTGCGAGCCGACTGGACTTCGCCAAGTCCGCCCGCAAGACGTTCCGCGCACTCGTCGGCTTCGACGCCGCCGCCCGCGAGGGACTCGATCCCGCCCTCGTCGAACTGATCCAGATCCGTGCCTCCCACCTCAACCACTGCGCGTACTGCCTGCACATGCACACGAACGACGCCCGCAAGGCCGGCGAGAGCGAGGACCGGCTGCACCTGGTCGCCGTCTGGCGCGAGGCCCGGCACTTCTACACCGAGAAGGAGCAGGCCGCCCTGGCCCTGACCGAAGCGGTCACCCTGGTGGCCGACAAAGGCGTCCCGGACGACGTCTACGCACAGGCCGCGGCCTGGTTCGACGATGCGGAACTCGCCCGGGTGCTGGCACTCATCTGCACGATCAACACCTGGAACCGGGTCGCCCTGGCCACCGCCAAGGCGGCGGGCACCGACGAGCGCTGAAGCGACCGCCCGCGGGCCGGCGGCACCGCACGGTCACCGGCTGCGCACCTCACCGGCCGCTGGTTCCTGCACGCTCATCGGTCGTGCGTGCGCATCCCCTGCACGCTCATCGGCCGGTCGTACGGCCCGATCGGTGCCGGCAGTCGTGAGCTTCCCGTCAGACGGCGGTCGACGGCCGCGGCGACCGCCCGGCCCTCCGCGATCGCCCACACGATCAGCGACTGCCCGCGGGCGGCGTCCCCGGCGGCGAACACCCCGGGCACGTTCGTCGCGAAACCCGCGTCCCGCGCGATCGTGCCGCGCGGCTCCAGCGCCAGCCCCAGCTGTTCGGTGAGCCCGTCGTCCCGGTCGGGACCGGAGAAGCCGAGGGCGAGCAGGACGAGGTCGGCGGGGAGCGCCCGCGCGGTGCCCTCCACCGGCCGCCGCTTCGCGTCGACCTCGACGAGGTGCAGCGCCCGGACGTGCCCGTTCTCGTCGCCGGTGAAGCGGAGCGTGGACGCCGCGAACAGACGCGCGTCCGCTTCCGCCGCCGGCGCGACGCCGAGGTCGCGCGCCTCCTCGTGCGCGGCGGACAGCCGGTAGATCTTCGGGTACGTCGGCCAGGGGTCGGTGTCCTCGTCGCGCTCCGCGCCCGGCTGGGCGTAGATGTCCAGCTGGGTCACGGAAGCGGCGCCCTCCCGGATCGCCGTGCCCAGGCAGTCGGCGCCCGTGTCGCCGCCGCCGACGATGACGACGTGCTTGCCGGAGGCGGACATCGGGGACCGCTCCAGGTCGCCCTCGCACACCCGGTTGGCCAGCGGCAGATACTCCATCGCCTGCTGGATGCCGGTCAACTCCCGCCCTGGCACATGCAGTTCCCGCCACTCGGTCGCTCCGGTGGCGATCACCACGGCGTCGTAACGCGTCCGTAGATCGTCGGCCATGACATCCCGCCCGACCGTGGTCGACGTACGGAACTTCGTGCCCTCCGCCCGCATCTGCTCGATCCGGCGGTCCAGCTGCCGCTTCTCCATCTTGAACTCGGGGATGCCGTACCGCATCAGCCCGCCGATGCGGTCGTCCTTCTCGTAGACGGCGACCGTGTGCCCGGCCCGCGTCAGCTGCTGGGCGGCGGCCAGCCCGGTCGGCCCGGAGCCGATCACCGCCACCGTCCGCCCGGACAGCCGGTCCGGTGGCCTGGGCGGGGCGAGCCCGTCCGCCCAGGCCCGGTCCGCGATGGCGGCCTCGACGTTCTTGATGGTGACGGCCGGCTGGTTGATGGCGAGCACGCACCCCGCCTCGCACGGAGCGGGACACAACCGCCCGGTGAACTCGGGGAAGTTGTTCGTCGCGTGCAGCCGGTCGCTCGCCGCCCGCCAGTCCTCGCGGGAGACCAGGTCGTTCCACTCGGGGATCAGATTGCCGAGCGGGCAGGCGTCGTGGCAGAACGGGACGCCGCAGTCCATGCAGCGGTCGGCCTGTGCGCTGATGAGGGGGAGCAGCGCCCCGGGGACGTACACCTCGTCCCAGTCGCGGATCCGCTCTCCGACAGGCCTGCGCGGCCAGTCCTGGCGGGGTGTGGTCAGGAATCCCTTGGGATCGGCCATGGCCGTCTTCCTTGCGTGCGCTTGCCACGGGGCCGTGTGTCATCGGGCGGCACTCTTGCGGCCACGATACGTCCGCTCCACGCCCCGCGCAGGGCGCGGGGCGACGCCTGCCGCGAGCTGGGCCCACCGTCAGGGCGACGCCTGCCGCGGGCGGCCCGGCCGGCGGGTCGGCGCCGGCACGTGGGCGAGCGCGACGGAGGCCGGGGCGACCGCGTGAACGTGGTTCCGGGCCGTCCGCCCACCCGCGTACGCCGGCCGGGAGGAGGCCGCCTCCGCCATGCCCTCTCCGCGTGGCCGGCCTGTGCGGCGGCATGGTCGTCCCGGACCGGTATCTGTCGCATCATGGGCCGTGTGCGACTCGAAGCGATCACGTGGGAACGCCTCGGCGACCTCCTCGCCGACCGCCTGCTCGACCTGAAGCCGGAGGACGGCAGCCCCTGGCCGCGCATCGCCTTCGACGGCGCCCCGGCGGCCCGGCCAGGAGACCTCGCCGAACGCGTCGCCGAAGCGCTGCGGATACGCGGACGCCCCTCCCGCGTCATCGGCACCCAGGGCTTCCTGCGACCGGCCTCCGTCCGCCTGGAGTACGGCCACCGCGACGTCGAGGCCTACTACGACGGCTGGTTCGACACCGGTGCCCTGTGGCGTGAGGTGTTCGGCCCCCTCGAGCCCGGCGGCGACGGACGCATCCTGCCCGACCTGTGGGACCCGGTCACCGACCGCGCCACCCGCAGCCCCTACGTCCCACTCCCGCAGGGCGGAGTCCTGTTGCTGCACGGCCCCCTCCTGCTGCGTCACTGGTTCCCCTTCGACCTGACCGTCCATGTCCTCCTCTCCCCGCCCGCCCTGCGCCGCCGTACCGCCGAGGCCGACCGGTGGACGCTGCCCGCCTTCGAGCGCTACGACCAGGAGACCGACCCGGCGGCCACGGCGGACGTCCTGGTCCGCGCGGACGACCCGCGACGCCCGGCGTGGAGCGGGTGACCTGCCGACGACCGCTGACCGCTGCCGGCTGCCCGCCGCCCGCTGTCTCCCGCCGGACATGCGGTCGGTGAAGGACCCGGAGAGAATGGGACGCCGGGACACGAGAGTGCAGGGCACCGGGACAGTGGCGCGCACCGCGTCGCGCCGGCCGTCCCGCACCGGGAGGTACACCATGACCACCGCCGGACAGATCATGCACCGCGGCGCCCAGTGGATCCCCGCCCATGAGACCCTCGACCGCGCCGCCCAGCTAATGCGCGACCTCAACGTCGGAGCCCTCCCCATCAGCGACGAGAACGAGCGGCTCTGCGGCATCCTCACCGACCGTGACATCGTCGTCGGCTGTGTGGCCATGGGGCACGACCCCGCCAAGGTCACCGCCGGTCAGATGGCCAAGGGAACCCCGCGCTGGGTCGATGCCGACGCCGATGTCGGTGAGGTGCTCCAGGAGATGCAGGGGCACCAGATCAAGCGGCTGCCGGTGATCGAGAACAAGCGTCTGGTGGGCATGATCAGTGAGGCCGATCTCGCCCGGCACCTGACCGATGATCAGATGGCGTCCTGGGCCGAGAGCGTCTACGCCAGGACCGGCACCGCCCCCTCCTGACTCCGGCCGCCGTGAGCCGCTCCCTCAGAGCCAGCCATTGCGGCGAAAGCCGCGGTACAACGCCAGACAGGCGGCGGTTATCAGTCCGAGGGCCATGCCGTAGCCGTACTTCCAGTGCAGCTCCGGCATGCGGTCGAAGTTCATGCCGTAGACCCCGCAGATCATGGTCGGCACGGCGACGATCGCGGCCCAGGCGGTGATCTTCCGCATGTCCTCGTTCTGCGCGACGGTGACCTGGGCGAGGTGTGCCTGGAGGATCGAGTTGAGCAGTTCGTCGAAGGCCGCGATCTGTTCCGTGGCGCGCAGCAGGTGGTCGGAGACGTCCCGGAAGTAGGCCTGTATCTCGGGGTCGACCACCCGCATCGGCCGGGCCGCCAGATCCTGGAGCGGCCGGCTCAGCGGCACCACCGCCCGCTTCAGCTCCAGCAGTTCCCGCTTGAGCTGGTAGATGCGCCCGGGGTCGGCCCGCGCCCCGTTCTCCGCGAAGACGTCCGTCTCGACCTGGTCGATGTCCATCTGTGCGGCGTCGATGACGTTGAGGTATTCGTCGACCACGTGGTCCGCGACCGCGTGCAGCACCGCTGACGGTCCCTTGGCGAGCTGGCCGGGATCGGACTCCAGCCCCTCGCGCAGCGGGCCCAGCGAGCCGTGCCGCCCGTGGCGCACGGTGACGACGAAGTCCTGGCCGACGAACACCATGATCTCGCCGGTGTCGACCACCTCGCTCGTCGCCGTGAGCTGCTCGTGCTCGACGTAGCAGACCGTCTTGAACACTGCGAACAGCGTCTCGCCGTACCGCTCCACCTTCGGGCGCTGATGGGCTTCGACCGCGTCCTCGACCGCCAGCGGGTGGAGGTCGAAGAGGTCGGCGATGCCCGCGAACTCCGCGTTCGTCGGCTCGTGGAGGCCGAGCCAGACGAATCCGTGTCCGCTCTTGCGCACCCGCTCCACGGTGTCGACCAGGTCGTCGCCGGCCGGGACGCGTACGCCCTCGCGGTAGGTCACGCAGTTCACCACCGAGGAACCCAGCGGCGACCGCGCGGGATGGCTCAGATCGACCCGAGCCCGCCGCCGGGCCAGGCGCGCCACCCTGCGCAGACCGCCCACCCCGCCCAGGCCAGTGACCTTCCGCAGATTCCCCGCCATGGTCATCCCGACCTCCTTCTCGGATCCCCCCCCCGCGTGATCTCACGCCGTGGCGCGCCAGTCTGCCAGGCCCGCGCAGACCCTGGGCAAGCCTGTGGAAAGGGGACGTTCCGCTTGGTTCCCGCCTGTGGACAACCTGAAGTGGGTCTGCCCCGGAGAAGGCTTCCCATCCCCTTCCGCCCCTTGTCAGGGCTGCCTCCGGCTCCCGCCGTCCCGGTCGCGTCGCCCGCAGCGGCCCGCCCCGACCGACGGTGCCCGACGTCGACGGCGTCGCCGAGGCCCCTTTCTCGTCGCACGCGGCGGCTCCACGCCCTCACCGAGCGTCGGCCGACTCCACCGCCCCGGTGGACCGTCCCGGTCTGCCGCCCACCCGCTCCACCGCCAGCGCGCCCGCCCCGCACCCCTCGACCGCGGCCTTCGCGGGCTCCGCGCCCCCGAGCAGGGCGGCGAGGAACGCGCCGGTGAAGGCGTCGCCCGCGCCCGTCGTGTCGCGCGGTGTCGCCGGGACGGCGCGAACACGGGCGACGACGGTGCCGCCCCGGGCCACCACGGCTCCCTCCGCCCCCTGCTTGACCACCACCAGCGGCACACGTCGGCTGAGTTCGGCGGCCGCGTCCGCCCCGTCGGCCGATCCGGTCAGCAGACAGGCCTCGTCCCGGCTGGGCAGCAGCACGTCCACGCCCCGGACCAGGGCCAGGAACCGGTCGGCGCCCAGTTCCGTCAGGAATCCCGCCGACGCCGGATCCAGGCTCACCGGCACCCCACGCGCGTGTGCCGACGCCAGCGCCGTCCGCACCAGCGCCCGCCCCGACGCGGAGAACAGCAGGTAGCCCGACAGATGCAGTCGGGCGACCCCGTCGAGCAGCGCGTCCGACCAGTCGTCCGGTTCGAGCCGCAGGGAGGCGCCGCTGTCGGTGAGGAACGTCCGCTCGGCCGCGGCCCCGGTGTCGACGAGGCAGACCACCGTCCCCGTCGGTGCCTCGGGATCGACGACGAGCAAGGGCCGTACCCCGCACGCGACCAGTTCACGTTCGTGCCAGGCCGCCGCCTCCGCACCCACCCGGCCGAGCAGCCGTACGTCCGCACAGCCCCGGTGCGCCGCCCAGCACGCCACGTTGGCGCCCGCGCCGCCCGGCAGCGTCCGGACCACCGCGGCCGTGTCCGTCCCCGAGGCCAGTGGCCCCCGGTGGCGCGCGACGACGTCCGTGACGACGTCCCCGACCACCAGCAGCGCCCCGCCCCCTCGCCGGCCGCGCGCGGGAGCGGCGTCGGAACCCGGCCCGTCGGAGCCGCGATCCGCCCCGCCGGAACTCGGCCCCGGGCCGTCGGAGCCGCGATCCGCCCCGCCCGGACCGCCGGTCACGCCCCGGCCCACGCCGAGGCGATCTGCCCCGCCAGCCGTACGTTGCCGCGCACCGCGGCCAGGTTGGCGCGCAGAGAGGCGCCGTCGGTGTGGCGGACCAGGTGGTCGAGCAGGAACGGCGTGACGGCCTGGCCCGTGACCCCCTCCGCCGCACACGCCTCCAGCGCCTCCGCGAGCACACGCGCGTGCAGCGCGGGATCCAGCTGTTCCTCCTCCGGTACCGGGTTCGCGACGATCAGCGCCGACTCCGGTAGGCCGAGCGCGATCTGAGCCCGCATCACGTCCGCCACCTGGCCGGGACTCTCCAGCCTCCAGTCCACCGGATGCCCCGAGTCGGACAGGTAGAAGCCGGGAAAGCGGTCGGTGCCGTACCCGGCGACGGCCACCCCCAGCGTCTCCAGCCGTTGGAGCGTCGCCGGCACGTCCAGGATCGACTTCACCCCCGCGCACACCACCGTGATCCGGGTACGCGCCAGCAGGCCCAGATCGGCCGACTCGTCCTGGGTGACCGTCCACTCCCGGTGCACCCCGCCGAGCCCGCCCGTCGCGAACACCCGCACTCCGGCCAGCGCCGCGAGCAGCGCGGTCGCCGACACCGTGGTCGCCCCACTCGCCCCTGAGGCGACCGCGAGCGGCAGGTCGCGGTGGCCCAGTTTGCGGATGCCGTCCTCGTTGGCGACCCGCTCCAACTGCTCCTTGTCGAGGCCGACATGGGGCCGCCCGTCCAGCACGGCGATCGTCGCCGGTACGGCTCCCTCCGCGCGCACCACCGCCTCCAGCTCCCGCGCCACCTGAAGGTTGCGCGGACGTGGCAGCCCGTGGGCGATGATCGTGGACTCCAGCGCCACCACGGGGCGACGCGCGTCGACCGCCTCCCGCACCTCTTCCGACACCACCAGCACCACGTGCCCGCCTCCTGTCCGTCGGTCCTCCCTCATCTCTGGCGGGCGGCGCGCCCGGCCAAACCCTTGCGGCCTGTGGGGGACGACACCAGCCTGGAAGGCATGACCGACACCTCGCCCCGCCTCGACCACGTCGTCCTGTGGGTGCGCGACCCGCTCGCCGCGGCCGACTTCTACGAGAACGTCGTCGGCCTGACACCGGTCCGGCTCGCCGCGTTCGCCGCCGGTGAGGAGCCCTTCCCCTCCGTCCGGGTCGACGACGGGAGCCTCCTCGACCTGATGCCGCTGACCATGGTGAAGGGCATGACGATGCTCCCCGGGGCGGCCGACAGCGCCGGCCACCCCGTGAACCACATCTGCCTCGCCCTGTCCCGCACCGCCTTCGACGCCCTCCGCACCCGCCTGGCCGAGCACGCCGTCCCCGTCTCGGACGTCTCGCACGGCTCGTTCGGTGCCCGGGGCGCGGCCACTCGCA
Organism: Streptomyces sp. NPDC088766; assembly: GCF_044750845.1. Taxonomy (NCBI): domain Bacteria; kingdom Bacillati; phylum Actinomycetota; class Actinomycetes; order Kitasatosporales; family Streptomycetaceae; genus Streptomyces; species Streptomyces sp. NPDC088766. Next base: position 33,225 of record NZ_JBIVKQ010000038.1, read on the forward strand.
GCCTCTACTTCCGCGACCCGGACGGCAACGTCGTCGAGATCCGGCACTACGACTGACGCGGGCGCCGGTACACACCCGCGCCGCCCCGCCCGGACGCCGTCACCCGTACCCGTCGTGGCCCTTCCCCGTGTGAGGAGGACCGCCGCCGGGGACAGACGCGGGCACGCCCCGCCGGCGCCCGCCGAGGTGTTCATCGTGAGGTCGGACAGGCCCTGCGCGACGGCCCGCGCGGACTGCGGCACGGCGTCCGTGAGCAGGGCAGAACCGACACCGTCCCCGCCGAGGCCCCGTACGAAGAGCGCGGCTGCGGTCCGCGGCCGGCTGCCGCCCGCCGTCCCCGCCGGCAACAGCCCGCACGCCGGCAGTTCCGTCGCCGGCCCCGTCACGGACCGGCCGTCCCATCCGGTCCGCTCCTGCGCCGACGCCCGCTCGGCCGCTCAGAACAGCGGCTCGGGCAGAACCCCCTCCAGGGCGAGCAGCCTGCGCTTGGCCTCCAGACCGCCGCCGAAACCGCCGATCCCACCGTCGCTCTCCACCACCCGGTGGCAGGGCACCACGACCGGCAGCGGATTGGCGCCCATCGCCATCCCCACCGCCTGCGCCGCGCCGGGCTGGCCCACGCGCTTGGCCAGATCGCCGTAGCCGACGACCGCGCCGTACGGGACGCCGGAGGCCAGCTCGCGCAGGACCTGCCGGTTGAAGCCGGAGATCAGCGACCAGTCCAGGGGGAGTTCGAAGCCGCGCCGCTCCCCCGCGAAATAGGCTTCGACCTGGCGTATCGCCTCGGACAGCAGCGGCGATCCGGGCGACTCGACCGGCTCCGCGCCCAGCCGGTCCGCGAGGCGGCGCAGCGCTTTCCCGCGCACCGGCTCATCGGCGTGGAACACGACATTGACCAGACCCTCGCGAGTCGCGGCCAGCAGCAGCGGACCGATGCCGGTGTCGACGACGGTCCACACGACCTGCTGCTCGTACTGCCCGTGGCTGTCCATGCGCCCACCGTACGACCTGCCACCGACAACGCCGCGGCCCGACGGCGGGCACGGCGCCGGACCGGTCGCGGGGTCACTCCCCGTACAGGGCCCGCGCCACCACATCCGGCTTGTCGGTGATGATGCCGTCGACGCCGTACCCGGCCACCGTCCGGGCCGCCGCGGCGTCGTCCACGGTCCAGACGAAGATCCTCAACGGGCTGCCGTGCGGTCCCTCGACCGCGTGCACGGCGGAGACGTACTCCGCTGAGAGAGACACGTACGAGGGATTGACCAGGTCGGTGAAGGCCGCGCAGCCGGGCAGGTCCCGCACCGGTGGCCTGCCCAGCAGACCGGTCGTCACCGACGGCGCCAGGTCGTGGACGGCCCGCAGACTGCCGGCGTCGAAGCTCTGCACGACCAGCCGGCCGAGATGCTCCCGGTCCAGCCACCCCTCGTCGGCGAGCACCTTCAGGGTGTCCTGTTCGAGCCCCGGGTACAGCGCGGGGTTCTTCAGCTCCAGCAGCAGTTTCTGGCCGTGATGCTCGACACGGCGGACGTACTCCCGGAGCGTGGGCACGCGCGCGCCCGCGTACGCGGGGCCGAACCAGCTGCCCGCGTCGAGCCGTGCGACCTCGGCCGCGGTGAAGTCCCGCACCTTCCACGGGGACCGCCCGGGAAAGACCTCCTCGGCGTCGGTGGTCCGCTCGAGGCTGTCGTCGTGGATCACCACCAGTTCGCCGTCCTTGGTGCGCTGGACGTCGTTCTCCACCCAGCGGACGCCCAGGCCGGCGGCCGCGTCGACGGCCGCCAGCGTGTTCTCGGGAGCCTGGGCGGAAGCGCCCCGGTGGGCGATCACCGCGGGCCGCCCGACGATCCCCGCCCGGGCGTCGTCAACAGGGAACAGGAGGGCGACGAAACCCACCAGTGCGGTGGTCGCCGCGGCGACTGCGCGCGCGTACATGCGTACTCCTCGCATCGGCCGATCACATACGGCACAACTCTGACAGCAGGGAGTCCGCGACGGATGCGCGCGAGAAGGCCGAAGGACGAAGGTTGACGGCCGGGACCGCACACCGGTGCCGCACATTGCGGCAAGGCCGTGTTTCTTTGCCGGAAAATCGTTCGACCATTCCGGTGGCAGTCATACTGCTCTGCGTCAACCCTGATCGCTCGCGCGGTTATGGGTACACGGCGCGCTCCAGGCATTCCAGCAACAGGGCGGAAGGGCAACCGCGCATGCACGGCACGGCCGACGGATTCAGCTACGGACTCGTGACACCGCTGGTGGCCTACTTCATGGCCTGCCTCGGCGGTGCCCTCGGCCTGCGCTGCACGACCAGAGCCATGCGCGTCGCCCACTCCTGGCGCCCCGGATGGCTCGCCCTCGGCGCGGCCGCGATCGGCTCCGGCATATGGACCATGCACTTCGTCGCCATGACGGGCTTCACGGTCGCCGGCGCCCCGATCCACTACGACAAGCCCATGACCTACGCCAGCCTCGGCGTCGCCGTCGTCATGGTCGGCGTCGGGATCTTCATCGTCGGCTACCGGGGCGCGGCCGGCACCGCCCTGTTCACCGGAGGCACCGTCACGGGCCTCGGGATCGCCTCGATGCACTACCTGGGCATGGCCGGTATGCGGTTCGACGGCAAGTTCGAGTACAACACCCTCACCGTGGGTGTCTCCGTGGCCGTCGCGATGGCCGCCGCCACCGCCGCGCTGTGGGCCGCCGGGCAGGTCAGGGGCTTCCTGTGGAGCGTCGGCGCGAGCCTCGTCATGGGCCTCGCCGTGACCGGCATGCACTACACGGGCATGGCCGCCCTCAGTGTCCATCTGCACACCACGGGATCGCCGTCCGCGGGCGACCCGCCGGCCGGTCTCCTCGCGCCGATGCTGATCGGCCCGCTCGCCTTCCTCTGCCTCGCCGGCGTGGTGGTGCTGTTCGACCCCCTCATGATGACGGGCAGGCCCGACCGGAGCCCGGCCGAGCACAGGCCCGGCGTCCCGGCCCACCCGCACTCCGTCGCCCGGCTCCGCACCCGCCGCAAGACCGCCCTCCACGAGCGCCGGACCCCGCAGAACCGCTGATCGGACCGCATTGTCAGTGGTGGGCCGTACGGTGGATGGCATGCGGCCCGTTTCCAGCATCGAACGCACGGTGGCGCCTTTCGAGGTCGTCAGCCCCTACCAGCCCAGCGGTGACCAGCCGGCGGCCATCGCCGAGCTGGCCAAGCGCATCGAGGCCGGTGAGAAGGACGTCGTCCTCCTGGGCGCGACCGGCACCGGCAAGTCCGCGACCACCGCGTGGATGATCGAGAAGCTCCAGCGCCCCACGCTCGTGATGGCGCCGAACAAGACGCTGGCCGCCCAGCTGGCCAACGAGTTCCGCGAGCTGCTGCCGAACAACGCGGTGGAGTACTTCGTCTCGTACTACGACTACTACCAGCCCGAGGCGTACGTCCCGCAGTCGGACACCTACATCGAGAAGGACTCCTCGATCAACGAGGAGGTCGAGCGGCTGCGCCACTCCGCGACCAACTCGCTGCTCACCCGCCGGGACGTCGTCGTGGTCGCCTCGGTCTCCTGCATCTACGGCCTCGGCACCCCCCAGGAGTACGTGGACCGCATGGTCCCGCTGAAGGTCGGCGCCGAGATCGACCGCGACCAGCTGCTGCGCCGCTTCGTCGACATCCAGTACACGCGCAACGACACGGCCTTCACCCGCGGCACCTTCCGGGTCCGCGGCGACACCATCGAGATCTTCCCGGTCTACGAGGAACTGGCCGTCCGCATCGAGATGTTCGGCGACGAGATCGAGGCGCTGTCGACCCTCCACCCGCTCACCGGCGAGATCATCAGCGACGACGAGCAGCTGTACGTCTTCCCCGCCACTCACTACGTGGCCGGCCCGGAGCGCCTGGAGCGCGCCGTCAACGACATCGAGAAAGAGCTGGGCGGGCGTCTCGCCGAACTCGAGAAGCAGGGCAAGCTCCTCGAGGCCCAGCGCCTGCGCATGCGCACCACGTACGACATCGAGATGCTCCGCCAGATCGGCAGCTGCTCGGGCGTGGAGAACTACTCGATGCACTTCGACGGGCGCCTGCCCGGCTCCCCGCCGAACACCCTGCTCGACTACTTCCCCGACGACTTCCTCCTCGTCATCGACGAGTCCCATGTCACCGTCCCGCAGATCGGCGCCATGTACGAGGGCGACGCCTCCCGCAAGCGCACCCTCGTCGACCACGGCTTCCGCCTTCCCTCCGCCCTCGACAACCGCCCGCTGAAGTGGGAGGAGTTCCAGGAGCGCGTCGGGCAGACCGTCTACCTGTCGGCGACGCCCGGCAAGTACGAACTCTCGCGCGGGGACGGTGTCGTCGAGCAGATCATCCGCCCCACCGGCCTCGTCGACCCCGAGATCGTCGTCAAGCCCACCGATGGCCAGATCGACGACCTGGTGCACGAGATCCGCACGCGCGTCGAGAAGGACGAGCGGGTCCTGGTCACCACCCTCACCAAGAAGATGGCCGAGGACCTCACCGACTACTTCCTGGAACTCGGCATCCAGGTCCGCTACCTGCACAGCGACGTCGACACCCTGCGCCGCATCGAGCTGCTGCGCGAACTGCGGTCCGGTGAGTTCGACGTGCTGGTCGGCATCAACCTCCTGCGGGAGGGCCTCGACCTGCCCGAGGTGTCCCTGGTGGCCATCCTCGACGCCGACAAGGAGGGCTTCCTGCGCTCCGGCACCTCGCTGATCCAGACCATCGGCCGCGCCGCGCGCAACGTCTCCGGCCAGGTCCACATGTACGCCGACAAGATCACCCCGGGCATGGAGCGGGCCATCGAGGAGACCAACCGCCGCCGGGAGAAGCAGATCGCCTACAACACGGCGCGCGGAATCGATCCGCAGCCGCTGCGCAAGAAGATCAACGACATCGTCGCGCAGATCGCGCGCGAGGAGGTCGACACCGAGCAGCTCCTGGGCTCCGGCTACCGTGCGAAGAAGGACGGCGGCGGCACCAAGGCGCCGGTGCCCTCCCTCGGCGGCAAGGCGGCCAAGGGCGCGACGTCCGCCAGGTCCGCGAAGGGCAAGGCCAAGGAGACGGTTCCCACCGACCGCCCCGCCGCCGAACTCGCCGACCAGATCGAGGAGATGACGGCGCGGATGCGGGCGGCCGCCGCGGATCTCCAGTTCGAGGTCGCGGCCCGGCTGCGCGACGAGGTCTCCGAGATGAAGAAGGAACTGCGCCAGATGAAGGAGGCGGGTATCGCCTGACGTACTTACGCGGGGCCCCGCCGCCGTACGTGCTGTGTTGCAAGAACGACACAAAGTGCGGTCCTGGGTACGGCACTGTCAGTGCCCTTGCGTAGGGTTTTCGTCAACCGCGGAGACCGCGGCAACAGGGGACAGTCCGAGAGAGGAATCAGCGCGTGACCGTCAACATGACCAAGGGTCAGGCCATCAGTCTGCAGAAGACCGACGGAGGCAGCCTGACCGCGGTGCGCATGGGTCTCGGCTGGCAGGCTGCCCCCCGGCGCGGCCTGTTCGGCTCCCGCACCCGGGAGATCGACCTCGACGCCTCCGCGGTCCTCTTCGCGGACAAGCAGCCGGTCGACGTCGTCTTCTTCCGCCACCTGGTGAGCGACGACGGCTCCGTCCGGCACACCGGCGACAACCTCGTCGGCGGCGTCGGCCAGGGCGGCGACGACGAGGCGATCCTCGTCGACCTCTCCCGCGTCCCGGTCCACATCGACCAGATCGTCTTCACGGTGAACTCCTTCACCGGCCAGACCTTCCAGGAGGTGCAGAACGCGTTCTGCCGCCTGGTCGACGAGACCAACGGCCAGGAGCTGGCGCGCTACACGCTCGCGGGCGGCGGTGCCTACACCGCCCAGATCATGGCCAAGGTGCACCGGGTGGGCGCGGGCTGGAACATGACCGCCCTCGGCACCCCGGCCAACGGCCGCACCTTCCAGGACCTGATGCCGGCCATCGTGCCCGCGCTGTAACCGGGCCGGGCGGCACACGACAACACGACACGCGACGCAGGGGGACACAGGCGATGACGGCCGAGCTGGTGCGGGGCCAGAACCACCCGCTCTTGGAAGTCCGCCTGGAGATCCGGGTCTCGGCCGGTGCCCCGGTCGTGGCGGCGGCCACGCTCTGCGACGAGAGCGGCAGGATCCACGGCGTGGAGTGGGTCGCCCACCCGGGCGCACCCACTCTGCCCGGTCTCGAGGTCTCCCGGCAGGCGGCCACCGACCACCGCCTCGCGGTTGATCTGGACGCCGTCGCGGAGAGCGTGCACCGCGTCAGCGTTCTGCTCGCCCTGCCCACCGGGGTGGGCGGACCGGTCGCCTTCGGCTCCCTCGCCGCCCCCGTCGTCGCCGTCACGGGCCTCGACGGTTCCGAAGTGGCCTGCTTCACCCTCACCGGCCTCGGCCCCGAGTCGGCCGTCGTCGCCCTGGAGCTGTACCGGCGTCAGGGCGCCTGGAAGGTCCGGGCGGTCGGCCAGGGGTACGCGGGCGGCCTCGCCGCTCTCCTCGCCGACCAGGGCCTGGCGCAGGCCCAGCAGCTCGCGTCCGGCATCAACGAGGCCGTGGCCCAGGGGCTGGCCCGCTCGGTGCCGGCCCCACCGCCGCGCCCGGTCGACGTCGACCGCTCCCGACAGGCGGCCGCCTCCGCCCTCGGCCCCGACCAGGGCGGATCCCCCTACGGCGGACAGAGCACCCAGGGCCCCGCGGGCCCGTACCCGGGTCCCCAGCCGTCGCAGGGCGCAGCGGATGCCGTGGCGGGACACCCGACGGGGCCCGCGGACCCCGCGGCCACCGCCCAGCCGGGCACCCCCGCGACGTCCGGCACCGGCGGCCCCATCGACTACAGCCACCCGCGGCGTCGGAACACCGCCCCGCCGCCCCCGCCCGCCGCACCCCCGGCCGAGCCGGGCAGGCCCGCGAGGCCGGTCGCCGGCGACGCCACCGGTTGGTCCATGGAAGAGCGGCTGTACAACCAGGTCTGGGGCATGTTCGAGGACCTGGCCCGCACCACGGCCGCGTACCGCAGCGCCGTCGACTTCGCCGACACGCGCAGGGAAAGGGAACTCGACGAGGCCCTCTCCGACCCGCGCAGCCGGATCGGCGGCCAGGGCGACGCCGCCCGCGAGACCGCTCGCGCCAAGCACGCCCAGCTCGTCGACCAGGCCCGGCAGGTGCTGGACCGCGATCTCGCCCAGCTCGTGGCCGAGGCCGAGGTCGTCGAGCCGGCACTGCCGCCGGCCTTCGCGCGCTGGGACAACCCCGTCTGGCACGCCTATCGCGTCCCGATGGAAATGCCCATGGCGCTGTGCCTGGGCGACCTCCACCTTCCCGAGAGCGACCGGCTGCGCATCCCCATGCTCATCCGCCTCCCGCTGGAGCGCGGCCTGTGGGTCGACAGCGGGCGGACGGGCTCGCCCGACGGCTCGTTCCTCGACTCCCACGAGCTGCGCCGTCTCGCGCTGGACTCGGCCGTGGCGCACACGGCCCGGCTGCTGGCGGTCCATCCGGCCCACGAGTTCACGGTGCACGTCGTCGACCCGGCCGGTTCGGGCGCGTCGGCGCTCGCCCCGCTGGTGCGGAGCGGAGTACTGGCGGCGCCGCCCGCCGTGGGCTCGGCCGGTGTGACGGACGTGCTCACCCGGCTCACGCAGCACGTCGACCTGGTGCAGATGGCGGTGCGCGGCGGCGCGGCCGACTCGCTCCCGCCCGGTTTCGACACCGCCCAGCAGCTCCTGCTCGTCAACGACTTCCCGCACGGCTTCGACGATCGTGCCGTGACCCAGCTCCGCTACCTCGCGGACGAGGGCCCGTCCGTCGGCGTCCACCTGATGATGGTCGCCGACCGCGAGGACGCCGCCGGTTACGGTCCGTTGCTGGACCCGCTGTGGCGCGGGCTGATGCGGCTGACCCCGGTGCCCGACGACCACCTCGCCGATCCCTGGGTCGGTCACGCCTGGACGTACGAGCCGGCTCTTGTGCCGCCGGGCAGCCAGGTTCTCCAGGAGGTCCTGGCACAGGTGGCCGCGGCCCGCCGGGAGCGGCGGGGCTGATCGCTTCCACCACTTCACCAAGTGACCGTAAAGCGGCCCTGAACAGCGGATTTGGTCTTTGTTTTGCCAATCCCTTTACCTTTCCTTGGTGATTGGGTACTGTCTTTCGTACGGAGGGGAGTACTCCCTGCCAACTGCGGCGTACCCGTCAATACGGATCAGAGCTGATCCCGGGGCGTCGGCCCGTGCGGCCCCGTGCGCATGCCCTGCGCCGGGACCCGGGGTGGAAGAGACCTCCGGCAGCGCGACGACGCTGATCACCTGCCGTTACGTACTGCCGGAGGCGCAGTGGATGTTTCCGTGACCCTGTGGGTCCTGACTGTCGTGGGCCTGGGCGCCCTCATCGCGATCGACTTCTTCATCGGCCGCAAGCCGCATGACGTGTCGATCAAGGAAGCCGGTATCTGGACCGTCGTCTGGATCGCCCTGGCCGCCCTGTTCGGGCTCGGCCTGTTCATCTTCGGCGGGGGACAGCCCGCCGGAGAGTTCTTCGCGGGCTTCATCACCGAGAAGTCGCTCAGCGTCGACAACCTCTTCGTCTTCGTCCTGATCATGGCGAAGTTCGCCGTCCCCTCGCAGTACCAGCAGCGGGTCCTGCTCGTCGGCGTGCTCATCGCCCTGGTCCTGCGGGCGATCTTCATCGCCGCGGGCGCCGCGATCCTCGCCAGCTTCTCCTGGGTGTTCTACCTCTTCGGCGCCTTCCTGATCTGGACCGCCTGGAAGCTCATCCAGGAAGCCCGCGCGGACGAGGAGGACGAGGAGTTCGAGGAGAACAAACTGCTCAAGGCCGCCGAGCGCAGGTTCGGCGTCGCCGACCGCTACCACGGCACCAAGCTGTGGATCGAGCAGAACGGCAAGCGGGTCATGACCCCGATGCTGGTCGTGATGCTCGCGATCGGCACCACCGACGTGCTGTTCGCCCTCGACTCGATCCCCGCGATCTTCGGCCTGACGCAGGACCCGTACATCGTGTTCACGGCCAACGCGTTCGCGCTCATGGGCCTGCGGCAGCTGTACTTCCTCATCGGCGGCCTGCTGAGGAAGCTCGTCCACCTCAGCTACGGCCTGTCGATCATCCTCGGCTTCATCGGCGTCAAGCTGGTACTGCACGCGCTGCACGAGTCCGGGGTCCACGTCCCCGAGATCAGCATCCCGGTCTCGCTCGGCGTCATCTGCTCCGTCCTGATCGTCACCACGATCACCAGCCTGCGGGCCTCCAAGAAGCAGGCGGCGGCCGAGAAGACGCAGACCGGGAGCGAAGACGCCCCGAAGGACAGCATCGACGTCTGACCACGGACGACGCGGGAACCATCTCCGGGAGCGGTGCGCGGCGATTCGCCGGGCGCCGCTCCCGGTGCTTCTGAGCGCGCTCCTGCGGGTGCTTCCCGGACGGAATGCGGAGCCCGTACCGCTCTGCGACGATCGCTGCATGATCGCTCGGCTCAGGTCGCTCACGACCCGCTGGACATCCCTCGTGCCGGCGCTCGCCGTCGTCCTGCTGGCCCTGACCTGGGGCCGTGACCTCGCCCCCGCGGTCGTCGCCCTGATCACCGTCGTCCTCGCCGGAGCGGTCCTGGCGGCCGTGCACCACGCCGAGGTCGTCGCGCACCGCGTCGGTGAACCGTTCGGCTCCCTGGTGCTCGCGGTCGCCGTGACGATCATCGAGGTCGCGCTCATCGTCACGCTGATGGCGGACGGCGGCGACAAGAGCTCGACCCTCGCGAGGGACACGGTCTTCGCGGCCGTGATGATCACCTGCAACGGCATCGTCGGCCTGTGCCTCCTCGTCGCCTCCCTCCGCCACGGCACGGCGGTCTTCAACCCCGAGGGCACCGGTGCGGCCCTGGCGACCGTCGCCACCCTGGCCACCCTCAGCCTGGTCCTGCCGACCTTCACCACCAGCAAGCCCGGCCCGGAGTTCTCCAGCGTCCAGCTCACCTTCGCCGCCCTGTCCTCACTGACCCTGTACGGCCTGTTCGTGGCGACCCAGACCGTCCGGCACCGTGACTACTTCCTCCCGGTCACCCGGCAGGGCGACGTGATCACCGGGGACGACCACGCCGCCGCGCCTTCGTCGCGGACCGCGCTGATCAGCCTGAGCCTGCTCGGCCTGGCCCTCATCGGCGTGGTCGGACTGGCCAAAGGGGTCTCGCCCACGATCGAGGACGGCGTGGAGGCCGCCGGGCTTCATCACGCCGTCGTCGGTGTGGTCATCGCGCTGCTCGTACTGCTTCCCGAGACCATCGCCGCACTGCGCTCCGCCCGCCGCGACCGGGTGCAGACCAGCCTCAACCTCGCGCTCGGCTCCGCGATGGCCAGCATCGGCCTGACGATCCCGGCGGTCGCCCTGGCCTCGGTCTGGCTCTCCGGTCCGCTCGTCCTCGGCCTCGGCCCCACCCACATGGTGCTGCTCGCACTGACCGTCGTCGTCAGCTCCCTGACGGTCGTTCCGGGAAGGGCCACGCCGCTGCAGGGCGGCGTGCATCTGGTGCTGTTCGCGGCCTATCTGGAACTGGCGGTCAATCCCTGAAGTCTTTCGGCCGGGCCGGCGCCGGCCGGGTCTCCGGCAGCAGGGCGAAGCAGCCGAGGCTGAGCAGGGCGATGCCCGTCAGATACGCGCCCACCCCCCACGGGACGCGCCCCGAGTGCTCCGCGAGTGCCGTGGCCGCCAGGGGCGTGAGTGCGCCGCCGAGAACTCCACCGAGGTTGTAGCCGACCGCCGCGCCCGTGCAGCGGATCCGCGGCTCGTACAGCTCCGGCAGATAGGCGGCGACGACGGCGAACATGGTGACGAACGCGAGCATGGCGCCGAGGAAGCCCAGGAACATCGCAAGCGGCTCGCCCGTGCCGAGCAGCGCGACCAGAGGGAACATCCACAGCGCGGCGGCGGCGCAGCCGACCAGGCACAGCGGCCGCCGCCCGTAACGATCGCCGAGCAGAGCGGCCACGGGCGTCAGCGCCCCCTGCACCACCACCGCCGCCATGACGCAGGTCAACATGACCGTACGGCTCACCCCGAGCCGTTGCGTCGCGTAGGCCAGCGACCAGGTCGTCACGGTGTAGAAGATCGCGTACCCGACGGCGAGTCCGCCGGCGGTCAGCAGGACGAGCCGCCAGCGGGAGCGCACCACCTCGGCGAGAGGCACGCGCGCGCGTGCCTCGATCTCCAGGAACCGGGGGCTCTCGGGCAGCGACGACCTCAGCCACAGCCCGAGCACCGCCAGTACCCCCGCCGCCCAGAAGGGCACCCGCCAGCCCCACCGCGCGAACTGCTCCCCGGTCAGCGTCGCGGACAGCGCCAGCACCACCCCGTTGGCGAGCACGAAGCCCACCGCGGGCCCGACCTGGGGAAAACTCGACCACAGCCCGCGCCGCCCGACGGGCGCGTGCTCCGCCGTCAGCAGCACCGCCCCGCCCCACTCCCCGCCGAGCCCGAGCCCCTGCAGGAACCGCAGCACCAGCAGCAGCACGGGTGCCGCCACCCCGATCGAGCCGTACGTCGGAACGCATCCGACCGCGACCGTCGAGGCGCCCGTCAGCAGCAGGGAGACGACCAGGACCGGCCGGCGTCCGCGCCGGTCGCCGACATGCCCGAAGAGAACCGACCCCAGCGGCCGCGCCACGAACCCCACACCGAACGTCGCGAAAGCGGCCAGCGTTCCCGCCGGTGAGGAGAACGTCGGAAAGAAGAGCGGCCCCAGGACGAGCGCCGCGGCGGTCCCGTAGACGAAGAAGTCGTAGAACTCGATGGCCGTCCCGGCGAGCGAGGCGGCCGCGAGCCGCGGCATGGAGGGCGCCCTCGCGGTGTTCGCGGTGCTTGCGGTGTTCACGGTGCGTACGTCGTGCATGCCCCGTCAACCACCCGCCGTGACCGAGGGTTACGGGGCGCACGGTGTCGCGACCGCGTCGCGCGGGGCTCAGTAGGTGACGGTGATGCGTTGTCCGGGGCCGTCGACGCGGATCGTCCCTCCGTAGGGGAGGACGAGCTGCGGGTCCGTGTGGCCGAAGTCCACGTCGAAGACGGCGAGGGTGCCGGGCGCATACGTCTCCAGCGCGCTCAGTACCGCTTCGCGCTGCTCCGCGGCGTAGCGGGCGGCCTCCTCGGGGCCGTTGGGGCGCTCGAAGGACCAGGTCTTGGCGCGGCCCATCAGGAATGCGGGGAACCGCTGGAGGAGGCCGCGCTCGCCCATGCTGCGCAGGATCCGGAAGACCTCCGTGGCGCTGGGGAGTTCCTCGGAGGTCTCCAGGAACAGCACGCCGCCGTCGTAGACCGACAGGTCGTGGGAGATCTCGCGGTCGGCCATCAGGAGCCAGGAGAGGATCTCCAGGTTGCCGCCCCAGCCGCGGCCCTCGACCACGCGGTCGGCGTTGCGCCAGATCCAGCCGGTGCCCGGCCGGGTCTCCGGCTGCGACGTGAAGGTCGCCGGGTCGGCCCAGTCGCGGTTGACGTCGTTCCAGCGCTCGGCGGGCCGCAGTTCGTAGGCGCCCGAGGTGAACAGGGCCGCCCGCAGGGAGTCCGCGGTCAGCGCGTCCATGGCCACCGGCCGCCCGAGCTGCACCATCACGCTCGCGCCGTGGTAGCCGACGATCCCGGTGTTGTACAGGAAGGCGAGCAGGTTGGTGTTGTCGCTCGTGCCGAAGAACGGCTTCGGGTTGGCCCGGATCAACTCGCGGTCCAGCAGCGGCAGAACGGTGATCTGGTCGTCGCCGCCGATCGAGGCGATGACCGCCTTGATGCCGGGATCGGCGAAAGCGGCGTGGATGTCGTCGGCCCGTTCGCGCGGTGTGGCGCCCATCGTGCGGGTCGTCGGATATTCGACCGGCTCGAGGCCGAACTCCTCGCGCAGCCTTTCCAGTCCCAGTTCGAAGGGAGCCGGGAAGAGTCCGGGCAGGCCGGCGGCCGGCGAGAGAACGGCGATGCGGTCACCGGGGGAGGGCTTCGGGGGATACGAGGGTGGGGTCATGCTCGTGAGGCTAGGGCTTCCCGCCCCGCTGTTTCACCGTGATAAACCGGGTCCGAGCGGCGGTCCGACGGGCCGCCCCACGCCGAACGGACCGGAGGAACCGTGCCCCGCACCCTGGCCAACGCCCCCATCATGATTCTCAACGGCCCCAACCTGAACCTCCTGGGGCAGCGTCAGCCCGAGATCTACGGCTCCGACACGCTCGCCGACGTCGAGGCGCTGTGCGCGAAGGCCGCGGCGGCGCACGGCGGCACGGTGGACTTCCGGCAGTCCAACCACGAGGGCGAACTGGTGGACTGGATCCACGAGGCGCGGCGGAACCACTGCGGCGTCGTGATCAACCCCGGTGCCTACTCGCACACGTCGATCGCGATCCTCGACGCGCTCAACACCTGTGACGGACTGCCGGTGTTGGAGGTCCACATCTCCAACATCCACCGGCGGGAGTCCTTCCGGCACCACTCGTACGTCTCGCTGCGCGCCGACGGAGTCATCGCGGGCTGCGGAGTGCAGGGCTACGTGTTCGCCGTGGAGTGCGTCGCGGCACTGGCGGGAGCGGGGCAGGCTAGCACGTGAGCCCAGGCCGCGCATGAGCACCGGCCTCCTGACGGGCGCCCCTTACCGGCTTCCCGCTTACACGGAGGCAAGGCGCCTCACAAGGTGGTCGCGTCCGTCTCTCGACGCCGACTGGTGGCAAGTTGCATGACCCGTATGGGGCATTAGTGTTGAAATCAGTTCCCCCGCAACCTATGCACCCAAGGGGCAGTTATGACCGCTAGGCATTGGAAGCGTTCCGTCATCGCCTGCTCGGTCCTCATCCTCGGCTTCGCACCGGTGGGCATACAGCAGGCTTCAGCGGCCACGCCGGCCGAGACCCACGCCAGTGCGCCTGCAGCCGTCAACAGCCCACGCGACTACCGGCAGGGATTCAGGGCCGGCTTCCGGGACGGCTACCAGGACGCCAGGGACGACTGTCGAATGGGCGGGGCGTACCGCAGCTTCAGCGACAGCGACTACACCCGTGGTTACGCCGACGGCTACAGCGCCGGTTTCGCGCGGGCCGAGCGGCGGTACTGCTGAGTCGCACCGGCTCGGCGAGCGATCCTGCCGTGGAGTCAGGGAGGCCGTCTCCCGGGGCACTTCGAAGCCTCCGGAGGCGGCCTCCCCGTCTCGCTGAGGCGGCGGCCCGGGCTCCGGTACGGGCACTGCCCGGCTGCCGGGCTCGGCGGTACGGGCACTGCCCGGTCGTCGGGCTCGGCGGTCACCTCGACCGGCACCGGGCGTGCCACGAGAAGCCGTATCCGTACCCTGGCGGGCACCGCCTCGGGACGGGAACGGTGTGAGGCGGGCCCGTTGCCGGTCGCCCCGTGCGGACCGGCGGATCACCAGCCCCGGGCTCTCCACTCCGCCAGCCGCGGCCTCTCGGAGCCGAGCGTCGTGTCGTTCCCGTGGCCCGGATAGATCCACGTTTCGTCGGGCAGCGGGCCGAAGACCTTCTCCTCCAAGCCGTCCATCAGACTCGTGAAGTCCACCGGATTCGTCGTCCTGCCAGGGCCGCCCGGAAAGAGGCAGTCGCCCGTGAACACGTGCGGGTGCCCGTGCGGGTCGTCGTACACGAGGGCGATCGAGCCCGGCGTGTGTCCGACCAGATGGCGCGCGGTGAGGTGCACGTCGCCCACCCGGACGACGTCGCCGTCGTCGAGCAGGACGTCGGTGGGCACCGGGATGCCCTCGGCGTCCTCCCGGCCGGCGTACGTACGCGCGCGCGTGGCCGCGACGACCTCGGCGAGCGCCTGCCAGTGATCTCCGTGACGGTGTGTGGTGACGACGGAGGCGATGCCGTCGTCACCGATCATGCCGAGCAGTGTCCGGGCGTCGTCGGCCGCGTCGATCAGCAGCTGCTCGTCCGTGGCCCGGCAACGCAGCAGATAGGCGTTGTTGTCCATCGGGCCGACCGCGATCTTGGTGATCATCAGGTCCTTCAGCTCGTGCACGTCCGCCGAGCCGCCGACCCGCACCTCTCCGCTGTACGTCATGACCGCCAGCCTATAGCGGGGGGAGGGCCGGGAGCGGGCCGCCGTCGACCGTGAGCGCGGAGCCGTCGCGGCGTCCCGAGAGCCAGCCGAGCAGGTCCGCGGCCGGGCCCCTGACGCCGACGGGCCCGCCGGGTGCGCCGCCGCCCGTGGTCCAGGTCCCGCCGCCGTCGCCGCTCAGGCGCGTCGACGGTACGTCCCCGTGGCCGCGGAAGCGTTCCACGAGGAAGTCGATCTCCCGCGCGACGAATTCCTCCGGCAGGTCCTCCAGCTCGTAGCCGATCCCGAGGTCCACGTGGTGCAGTTCCACCTCCGCCCAGCGCCGGAAGGGGACCCGCGCCGCCGAGTCGGTGACGCCGTTGCGCAGCTCGACCGTGCGCGACCAGTCCGCGGGGACGGCGGCGGCCTCCTGGAAGCGGGCTGCGCTCTCCCGGACGTCCGCGAGCTGGACGTCCAGGGGGCGCGGGGCGTCCCGCTCGATGTCGGCGTCCCGCACGGTGGCGTCGACGTACATGGGGCGGCCCCGGAAGACGTTCACCAGGGCGTCGGCGTTGCGGGCGAGGTGGGCGAGGACGTGGCCGCGGCTCCAGCCGGGCAGGCGTGACGACTGCGTCACGGACGCGTTGTCCAGCTTGGCGACTGCGGTGAGCAGCCGGTCCGTCGCGTCACGTACGGACGCCAGGTCATGAGCGTGATCAATCATGGTGCTGACCCTAGCTTCGCCACTCCTTCGGGTGAAGGTGGTCGGGAGCGGCCCGCAAATCGAATGTGCGTGCTATAAGGTCGTGGGCGGCGTCGGGCATGCTGGATGGCAGGGGATTGTTGTCAACCCGTGAATCCGACCGGCGTTGTCAGTGGCTCCCCCTAGTCTGAGAAGGACGGGGGCCCCGCCCCTGTCACTTCTCTCAAGAAAGGTGCGGACCGGCGTGGCCGACCGTCTCATCGTCCGTGGCGCGCGCGAGCACAACCTCAAGAATGTCTCGCTCGACCTGCCGCGCGACTCGCTCATCGTCTTCACGGGCCTGTCGGGGTCGGGCAAGTCCTCGCTGGCCTTCGACACGATCTTCGCGGAGGGGCAGCGGCGCTACGTCGAGTCCCTCTCCTCCTATGCCCGGCAGTTCCTCGGCCAGATGGACAAGCCGGACGTCGACTTCATCGAGGGCCTCTCCCCGGCCGTCTCGATCGACCAGAAGTCGACCTCGCGCAACCCGCGCTCCACGGTCGGCACCATCACCGAGGTCTACGACTACCTGCGTCTGCTCTTCGCGCGCATCGGCAAGCCGCACTGTCCCGAGTGCGGCCGCCCCATCTCGCGCCAGTCGCCGCAGGCCATCGTCGACAAGGTGCTCGAGCTGCCCGAGGGCAGCCGCTTCCAGGTGCTGTCGCCGCTGGTCCGCGAGCGCAAGGGCGAGTTCGTCGACCTGTTCGCCGACCTCCAGACCAAGGGATACAGCCGCGCGCGGGTGGACGGCGAGACCGTCCAGCTCTCCAACCCGCCCACGCTGAAGAAGCAGGAGAAGCACACCATCGAGGTGGTCATCGACCGCCTCACGGTGAAGGAGTCCGCCAAGCGCCGCCTCACCGACTCCGTCGAGACCGCCCTCGGCCTGGCCGGCGGCATGGTCGTGCTGGACTTCGTCGACCTGCCCGAGGACGACCCCGAGCGCGAGCGCATGTACTCCGAGCACCTGTACTGCGCGTACGACGACCTGTCCTTCGAGGAACTGGAGCCCCGCTCCTTCTCCTTCAACTCGCCCTTCGGCGCCTGCCCCGACTGCTCCGGCATCGGCACGCGCATGGAGGTCGACCCCGAGCTGATCGTCCCCGACGAGGACAAGTCCCTCGACGAGGGCGCCATCCACCCCTGGTCCCACGGGCACACCAAGGACTACTTCGGCCGCCTGATCGGCGCCCTCGCGGACGCCCTGGGATTCCGGACCGACATCCCCTTCGCCGGCCTGCCGCAGCGCGCCAGGAAGGCCCTCCTCCACGGCCACAAGACGCAGATCGAGGTCCGCTACCGCAACCGGTACGGCCGCGAGCGCGTGTACACGACGCCGTTCGAAGGCGCCGTTCCGTTCGTGAAGCGCCGGCACAGCGAGGCCGAGAGCGACGCCAGCCGCGAGCGCTTCGAGGGCTACATGCGCGAGGTGCCCTGCCCCACCTGCGAGGGCACCCGCCTCAAGCCGATCGTCCTCGCGGTCACGGTCATGGGGAAGTCCATCGCCGAGGTCTCCGCCATGTCGATCAGCGACTGCGCGGACTTCCTGGGCGAGCTGAAGCTCGACGCACGCGACAAGAAGATCGCCGAGCGCGTCCTGAAGGAGGTCAACGAGCGCCTGCGGTTCCTGGTCGACGTCGGCCTGGACTACCTCTCGCTCAACCGCGCCGCCGGCACGCTCTCCGGCGGCGAGGCCCAGCGCATCCGCCTGGCCACCCAGATCGGCTCCGGCCTCGTCGGCGTGCTGTACGTCCTCGACGAGCCGTCCATCGGCCTGCACCAGCGCGACAACCACCGGCTGATCGAGACCCTCGTGCGGCTGCGCGACATGGGCAACACGCTCATCGTCGTCGAGCACGACGAGGACACCATCAAGGTCGCCGACTGGATCGTCGACATCGGTCCCGGCGCCGGCGAGCACGGCGGCAAGGTCGTGCACAGCGGCTCCCTGAAGGAGCTGCTCGCCAACGAGGAGTCGCAGACCGGTCAGTACCTGTCGGGCAGGAAGGCCATCCCGCTGCCCGACCTCCGGCGCCCGCGCGACCCGTCCCGGCAGCTCACGGTGCGCGGGGCCCGCGAGAACAACCTGCGGGACATCGACGTCTCCTTCCCGCTGGGCGTCTTCACCGCGGTCACGGGCGTCTCCGGCTCCGGCAAGTCGACCCTGGTCAACGACATCCTGTACACGCACCTGGCCCGCGAACTGAACGGCGCGAGGAACGTGCCGGGGCGCCACACGCGCGTGGACGGCGACGACCTCGTCGACAAGGTCGTCCACGTCGACCAGTCGCCCATCGGCCGCACCCCGCGGTCCAACCCGGCGACCTACACCGGCGTCTTCGACCACGTCCGCAAGCTGTTCGCCGAGACCACCGAGGCCAAGGTCCGCGGCTACCTGCCCGGCCGCTTCTCCTTCAACGTCAAGGGCGGCCGCTGCGAGAACTGCGCGGGCGACGGCACGATCAAGATCGAGATGAACTTCCTCCCGGACGTCTACGTCCCGTGCGAGGTCTGCCACGGCGCCCGCTACAACCGGGAGACCCTGGAGGTCCACTACAAGGGCAAGTCCATCGCCGAGGTCCTGAACATGCCGATCGAGGAGGCGACCGAGTTCTTCGAGGCCGTCCCCGCGATCGCCCGCCACCTCAACACCCTCAAGGACGTCGGTCTCGGCTACGTCCGCCTCGGCCAGTCCGCGACCACCCTGTCCGGCGGTGAGGCGCAGCGCGTCAAGCTCGCCAGCGAGCTCCAGCGCCGCTCCACCGGCCGCACGGTCTACGTCCTGGACGAACCGACCACGGGGCTGCACTTCGAGGACATCAGCAAGCTCCTGAAGGTCCTCTCCGGCCTCGTGGAGAAGGGCAACACGGTCATCGTCATCGAGCACAACCTCGATGTGATCAAGACCGCCGACTGGGTCGTCGACATGGGCCCCGAGGGCGGCGCGGGCGGCGGCGTCGTCGTCGCCGAGGGCACGCCGGAGGAAGTGGCCGGGGTCCCGGCCAGCCACACCGGCAAGTTCCTGCGCGAGGTCCTCGGCGACCGTGTCAGCGACGCGCAGCCGGTCAGGGCCCCGCGCGGGGCTGCGGCGAAGAAGACGGTCGCGGCCAAGGCGGCGCCGAGGAAGACCGCGACCGCCAAGGCCACCGTCAACAGCACGGCGGCCAAGAAGGCCGCCGGTGCCGCGAAGAAGGCGCCGGCCACGAAGAAGGCGACGAAGAAGTAGGAGCAGCGGCGGCGGCGCCCCGCGGGGACCCTCCCGCGGGGCGCC
>NZ_JBIVKQ010000038.1:52285-66823 GCF_044750845.1 Streptomyces sp. NPDC088766
CCCACAACCCCCCGCGGCCCCCACCCGGCCCGCCGGTCCCGCTACCTGGGCGCCGCCCCCCACGACGGCCTCCAAGTTGTGGGGGGGGGGGGGGCGGCCCCCCGGGGGCCCCCCCCCGGGGGGCGCCGCCGTTTCACAGCTCGCCGAGTTCGCGGGCGTACGGCGGTTCCGCGCCCGCCCGCGAACAGGTGATCGCCGCCGCGCGGGCCGCGAAGCGCAGCAGCCGTTCCCAGCCGTCACGGCCCAGGTCCGCGAGCGCCGCCGGGGAGAGGGCGTCCTGGACCGAAAGGGCGTGCAGCAGAGCCGCGTTCACGGTGTCGCCGGCGCCGATGGTGTCCACGACGTCGACCTTCTCGCCGGGAACCGGATACACGGAGCCGTCCCGGGTGAAGGCGGTCAGCCCGTCGCCGCCGTGCGTGATCACGACGGCGGAGGGCCCGGCGGCCAGCCAGTCACGCGGGGTGCCGCCCAGCCAGAGGGCGTCCTCCTCGGAGAGCTTGAGCAGGGACACCGAGGGCAGCCAGCTCCTGAAGCGCGCCCGGTAGGCGTCGGCGTCGGGGATCAGACCGGGCCGGACGTTCGGGTCCAGGGCGGTGAAGAGGCCCTGGGCCGCCGCCGTCCGCATCAGCTCCTCGTACGCGCTCGCGCCCGGCTCCAGCACCAGCGAGCAGGTGCCGAAGGACACCGCCCGGCTGCCGGCGGGCAGACCGGCGGGGGCGGTGAACAGCCGGTCGGCGGTGCCCTCCACGTAGAAGGAGTAGGCGGCCGAGCCGTTCCCGTCGAGCGTGGCGACCGCGAGGGTGGTCGGCTCCGTGCCGCGCTGCACCCCCGACACGTCCACCCCCGAGTCGCGCAGCCCGCCGAGGAGCGCCTCGCCGAAGGCGTCGTAGGAGACGCGGGAGCAGAACGCGGTCGCGGAGCCGAGGCGGCCCAGGGCCACGGCCGTGTTGTACGGGCCGCCGCCGAGGGCCGGCTGCAGAGCCGCGAGGGCGCCAGTGCCCTGCGGTACCAGGTCGATCAGGGCCTCACCGGCGACGACGATCACGGGGCGGTTCCTCTCCGGTGGCTCGCTGGGCACACCGCTCGGGCTGTCGGTGGCCAAGGGTCGCACGAAGCCCGGTGGTTCGGGCGTGGTCCCCCGCCGGACGGCGGACGTACACGCTGACGCAGGCGTCGCCGTCCGCACAACCCCACGCGGCCGCGCGCTCCTTCGCGACCCCCGCCACACCCCCGTGTGCTCCGTGACGGCCGCTTCGGCGCAACCCGTGGCATTCCGTGGCAACCCGCCGCGTTCCGGTGTGCTCCCGGCCGGTATCGTGCGCGGGGCAGCGGCCCGCCGGCCGCGTGCCGTACGGCCGTCCCGCACCGTCGGCCCCGCCTCTGCCCCGGACCCTGGAGATGCGCATGTCCGCCCGCCCGTCAGCGACCCGCCGTACCGTCCTGCGGGGAGCGGCTCTCGCGCCGGCCGCGGGCCTCGGTCTGGCCGCCTGTTCACCGACCGGCGGGACCACCGCGCCCGCCACACCGACCGCGCCCGTCGAACTGGGCGCGGACGGCGAGGTCGCGAAGGGGGGCGCCAAGCTCTACCGGGACCACAACGTGGTGGTCAGCCGGTCCGCGGACGGTGAGCTGAAGGCGTACAGCTCGATCTGCACGCACGCGGGGTGCCCGATCAACAAGCTCGAAGGGACGACCCTGATCTGTCCCTGCCACGGCAGTGAGTTCGACGCCGCGACCGGCGAGGTGCTGCGGGCACCGGCGACCGTGCCGCTGAACGAACTCCCGGTCAGGACCGAGAACGGCAAGATCGTTTCGGGGCCGGCCGTCTGACCCGTCGGGGGCCGTCCGTTCACTCCCAGTCCCACCCGATGCCCACCATGCCCGACCGCACCCGCGGTTCGACGAGGTGCACCGAGCGGTGGCGTCGGCTCAGCAGGAGTTCCTGACGGCTGCCGCGCGGGGCCGCCGGGGAGTGCCGCGTGAAGCGGTGGCAGCGCACCGGCACGGCGCTCTCGTCGAACCGGACCTGGAGGGCGTACTGGCCACCGGGGGCGCCGAAGCCGCGGACGTACTCGCGGGCGGCCCCGGCGGTGCCGTCCTGGACGCCGTAGCCGAAGAGGAAGGTGTCGCCGGCGCGCAGGCGGGTGTCGAAGAGGAACTCGGCCACCAGGACACCGGTGTCGTGGTGCCGGCGGACGCGGCCGGTCCGGCAGTTCTCCAGGGCGTGCACGGACATCCGTTCCGGGGCGCAGCCGGGGTCCCCGTGGTGGACGGCGACGAAACGGTCGACGCCGTCGCGGTGGGCGCGGACGACGTGCTCCGACTTGCGTTCCAGCAGTTCGCGGCAGGCCCCGATGCGGACCCGCTCGTGGTGGCCCAGGGTGTGCAGTCCGCCGTCCAGGGGGCATTCCAGTTCGACGAGGAGTTTCTCCAAGGCGTCCGAGGCCTCCAGGAGCGACCGGTACGTGCGGCCGGCAGGCTGTCCGGCGGGCACCTTCTCGTCGGGCTCCGCGAGCAGCCGGATCAGGGACTCGTCCGGCAGCTGGAGGATCTCCTCCAGGGCGCGCACGGCCCGCAGCGACTCCGGGCGCTGCGGGCGCCGGGCCCCCTGCTGCCAGTAGCTCAGGCTCGTGACCCCGACCTTGACCCCGTGCCGCGACAGGTGGTGCTGGACGCGCTGGAGGGGCAGCCCCCGGGCGGCGATCGCGGCGCGCAGGGCGACGTGGAAGGGGCCGCCGCTCAGGACCCCGTCCAGTTCGGCGGCGACACCGGGCACGGGCCGGGGGCCGGCCGTCACGCCGGTCTCCGGGCCGGCCGTCACGCCGGTCTCCGGGCCAGCCGTCACGCTGGTCTCCGTGGCGGTCGGCGCGGAAGGTTCCGGGGCGGTGTGCGCGTCGGCGTCCGCGTGCTGTGGGGCGTGCGGCATGCAGGGGCCTCTCTGTGAATGCTCGCGACGGCTGGTCGGACCGTTCGTGTGAGTGTCCGGGCCGCCCCGGCGACGCGGGCGCGCCTTCACATCCGTGGCGCGGGGTTCACTGCCCGGAGTTCCCCGCATTGAAGCGTGCCGACATGGTCCCGACAACAGGTGGCGCCGGAACGCGGCGCGGCCGTGGCCGAGTCGGCGCCCTTGCCCCGCACGCCCCGCGCCGTTGTCCACAGGCCCGTCGGACTGTCACCGTGCGCCAGTAGGGTGTGAGACATGGCCGACCCCTCCAGCTACCGCCCCAAGCCGGGACAGATCCCCGACTCTCCCGGGGTGTACCGGTTCCGCGACGAGCACCGCCGGGTGATCTACGTCGGAAAGGCGAAAAGCCTGCGCCAGCGCCTGGCCAACTACTTCCAGGACCTGGCGGGTCTCCACCCGCGCACCCGCACGATGGTCACGACGGCCGCGTCCGTGGAGTGGACCGTGGTGTCCACGGAGGTCGAGGCGCTCCAGCTGGAGTACTCGTGGATCAAGGAGTACGACCCCCGGTTCAACGTCAAGTACCGGGACGACAAGAGCTACCCGTACCTCGCGGTGACGATGAACGAGGAGTTCCCGCGCGCGCAGGTGATGCGGGGACACAAGAAGAAGGGCGTCAGGTACTTCGGACCGTACGCGCACGCGTGGGCGATCCGGGACACCGTCGACCTCCTCCTGCGGGTCTTCCCGGTCCGCACCTGCTCGGCCGGCGTCTTCAAGAACGCCGCCCGCACCGGCCGCCCCTGCCTGCTCGGCTACATCGGCAAGTGCTCCGCGCCCTGCGTCGGCCGGATCTCGCCCGACGACCACCGGGAGCTGGCGGACGAGTTCTGCGACTTCATGACCGGCCGCACCGGCACCTACCTGCGCCGTCTGGAGAAGCAGATGGCGCAGGCGGCCGAGGAGATGGAGTACGAGCGGGCCGCCCGCCTGCGCGACGACATAGGGGCCCTGAAGAAGGCCATGGAGAAGAGCGCGGTCGTGCTCGCCGACGCCACCGACGCCGACCTGATCGCGGTCGCCGAGGACGAGCTGGAGGCGGCCGTCCAGATCTTCCACGTCCGCGGCGGACGCGTCCGCGGCCAGCGCGGCTGGGTCACCGACAAGGTCGAGGAGATCACCACCGGCGCCCTCGTCGAACACGCCCTCCAGCAGCTCTACGGCGCGGAGAGCGGCGACGCGGTGCCCAAGGAGGTCCTGGTCCCCGCCCTGCCCGACCCGCTGGAACCGGTCCAGGAGTGGCTCACCGCCCGCCGCGGGTCCAACGTCTCGCTGCGCATCCCCCAGCGCGGCGACAAGCGGGCCCTGATGGAGACCGTGGAGCGCAACGCCCAGCAGGGCCTCGCCCTGCACAAGACCAAGCGCGCCTCCGACCTCACCACGCGCTCGCGCGCGCTGGAGGAGATCGCCGACGCCCTGGGGCTGGACAGCGCCCCGCTGCGGATCGAGTGCTACGACATCTCGCACCTCCAGGGCGACGACGTCGTGGCCTCCATGGTCGTCTTCGAGGACGGCCTGGCCCGCAAGAGCGAGTACCGCCGCTTCCAGATCAAGGGCTTCGAGGGCCAGGACGACGTCCGCTCGATGCACGAGGTGATCACCCGCCGCTTCCGCCGCTACCTCGCCGACAAGGAGCGGACGGGGGAGTGGGTCGACGGCGACGCGGACGCCGTCGCCGGCTCCGCCGAGATCCCCGCCGCGGCCGCCGACGGCCCGGTCGCCGGCAGCCTCACCGAGGACGACGGCCGGCCCAAGCGGTTCGCCTACCCGCCCCAGCTCGTCGTCGTGGACGGCGGACAGCCCCAGGTGGCGGCGGCCGAGCGGGCGCTGGAGGAGCTGGGCATCGACGACATCGCCGTCTGCGGCCTCGCCAAGCGCCTGGAGGAGGTCTGGCTGCCGGACGACGACGATCCCGTGATCCTGCCCCGCAGCAGCGAAGGCCTCTACCTGCTCCAGCGGGTCCGTGACGAGGCGCACCGCTTCGCGATCACCTACCAGCGCACCAAGCGGGCCAAGCGGTTCCGCGCCGGCCCGCTGGACGACGTGCCGGGCCTCGGCGAAACGCGCAAGCAGGCGCTCATCAAGCACTTCGGTTCGGTGAAGAGGCTGCGTTCGGCGACGATCGACCAGATCTGCGAGGTGCCCGGCATCGGCCGCAAGACGGCCGAGACGATCGCCGCCGCCTTCACCCGGGCGGCTCCGCCCGCACCCGCCGTGAACACGGCGACCGGAGAGATCATGGACGAGGAGGAGCCCGACACGACGGCGGACTCCCCCGGGGAGCCCGTGGCAGCGGGCGTCCCGGAAGACCGACGGGGGCAGGAGACATGACCGAGCACGACGCACGACCCGCACCGGAGCGAGAACCCGCGCCCACGGCGCCGCCCACAGCAGCCGCCGGGGCCGCCCCTCAGCAGGGACACAGCCGGACCGGCGAGGATCGCCCTCAGCACCACCCCCGGCACGACGCGGACCCCGCCGGGGCCGAACGCCCCGCGGACGCCCCCGGCGCCGCGCACACCGCAGGTCACGAAGACGGAGCACAGGTGAGTACCGACGTCACGCCGCCCGGCATCCCCGAGGCGGCCATCCCCGAGCTGGTGATCATCTCCGGCATGTCCGGGGCCGGCCGCTCGACGGCCGCCAAGTGTCTGGAGGACCTCGGCTGGTTCGTCGTCGACAACCTCCCGCCCGCGCTGATCCCCACCATGGTGGAGCTGGGCGCCCGCTCCCAGGGCAACGTGGCGCGGATCGCGGTCGTCGTCGACGTGCGCGGCCGCCGTTTCTTCGACAACCTCCGCGAGTCCCTCGCCGACCTCGAGGCCAAGGGCGTCACCCGGCGGATCGTGTTCCTGGAGTCCTCCGACGACGCCCTGGTCCGCCGCTTCGAGTCCGTGCGCCGCCCGCACCCCCTGCAGGGCGACGGCCGGATCGTCGACGGCATCGCCGCCGAGCGCGAGCTGCTGCGCGAGCTGCGCGGCGACGCCGACCTGGTGATCGACACCTCCAGCCTCAACGTGCACGAGCTGCGCGCCAAGATGGACGCCCAGTTCGCCGGCGACGAGGAGCCCGAGCTGCGGGCCACCGTGATGTCCTTCGGCTTCAAGTACGGCCTCCCGGTGGACGCCGACCTGGTCGTGGACATGCGCTTCCTGCCCAACCCCCACTGGGTCCCGGAACTGCGTCCCTTCACCGGGCTGAACGAGGAGGTCTCCGGGTACGTCCTCAACCAGCCCGGGGCGAAGGAGTTCCTCGACCGGTACACCGAACTCCTCCAGCTGGTCGCCGCCGGCTACCGCCGCGAGGGCAAGCGCTACGTGACCATCGCGGTCGGCTGTACGGGCGGCAAGCACCGGTCGGTCGCGATGTCGGAGAAGCTCGCCGCGCGCCTCGCGGCCGAGGGCGTGGAGACGGTGGTCGTGCACCGGGACATGGGACGGGAATGACGGGACGCACTCCGCGGCTGGGCAGGCTGCGCAGAACGGCGCCGGAAGGGCGCACGAGCCGGCCGGTCGAGGCCCGGGGCGGCAGACCGCGCCGTCGCGGCACCCAGCCCAAGGTCGTCGCCCTCGGCGGCGGCATGGGTCTGTCCGCCTCGCTCACCGCACTGCGCCGGATCACCGGCGACCTCACGGGTGTCGTCACGGTGGCCGACGACGGCGGCTCCAGCGGCCGCCTGCGCGACGAGCTGGGCGTGCTGCCGCCCGGCGACCTGCGCAAGGCCCTGGCCGCCCTGTGCGGCGACGACGACTGGGGCCAGACCTGGGCCCGGGTCATCCAGCACCGCTTCCAGTCGCAGGGCGAGATCAACGGCCACGCCGTCGGCAACCTGCTGATCGTCGCCCTGTGGGAGCAGCTCGGCGACCACGTCCAGGCACTGGACCTGGTCGGCAAGCTCCTGGGCGCACAGGGACGCGTGCTGCCCATGTCCGCCGTACCGCTGGAACTCCAGGCGCTGGTCAAGGGGCACGACCCGGCCCGTCCCGAGGACGTCGACACCGTGCGCGGGCAGGCGACCGTCGCGCTCACCACCGGTGAGGTGCAGTCCGTGCACCTCGTGCCGCCCGACCCGCCGGCCGTCCCGGAGGCGGTGGCGGCCGTCCTCGACGCGGACTGGGTGGTGCTCGGACCCGGTTCCTGGTTCTCGTCGGTCATCCCGCACCTGCTGGTGCCCGAACTGCTGGACGCGCTCACCGAGACGAAGGCACGCCGGGTACTCTCACTCAATCTCGCGCCGCAACCGGGAGAAACCGAGGGCTTCTCCCCGCAGCGTCATTTGGAGGTTTTGGGACGACACGCCCCTAAACTCGCCCTGGACGTGGTGCTGGCCGACGAGGCCGCCGTGCCCGACCGCGACTCCCTGACCGATGCCGCCAAGCGGTTCGGGGCCGCGGTCGAGCTGGCGCCGGTGGCCCGGCCCGACGGCACCCCGAGGCACGACCCGGAGCTGTTGGCCGCCGCGTACGACCGTATTTTTCGGATGCATGGAAGGATCGGCCCATGGCGATGACGGCAGCGGTGAAGGATGAGATCTCCCGGCTCCCCGTCACCCGGACCTGCTGCAGGAAGGCGGAGGTCTCCGCCATCCTGCGGTTCGCCGGCGGCCTCCACCTGGTGAGCGGGCGCATTGTGATCGAGGCGGAGCTGGACACGGCGATGGCGGCCCGCCGGCTCAAGCGCGACATCCTGGAGATCTTCGGCCACAGCTCGGAGCTGATCGTGATGGCGCCCGGCGGTCTGCGCCGCGGCTCGCGTTACGTCGTACGGGTGGTGGCGGGCGGTGACCAGCTGGCCCGCCAGACCGGTCTGGTGGACGGCCGCGGGCGCCCCATCCGCGGGTTGCCCCCACAGGTGGTCTCCGGTGCCACCTGCGACGCGGAGGCGGCCTGGCGCGGGGCCTTCCTGGCGCACGGTTCGCTCACCGAGCCCGGCCGGTCCTCCTCCCTTGAGGTCACCTGCCCGGGGCCCGAGGCCGCGCTCGCGCTGGTCGGCGCCGCCCGCCGGCTGTCGATCGCCGCGAAGGCCCGCGAGGTGCGCGGAGTCGACCGGGTCGTGGTCCGCGACGGCGACGCCATCGGCGCGCTGCTCACCCGCCTCGGCGCCCACGAGTCGGTGCTGGCCTGGGAGGAACGCCGGATGCGCCGCGAGGTGCGCGCCACGGCGAACCGGCTCGCCAACTTCGACGACGCGAACCTGCGCCGTTCCGCCCGTGCGGCCGTGGCCGCCGGGGCCCGTGTCCAGCGCGCCCTGGAGATCCTCGCCGACGAGGTGCCCGAGCACCTCGCGGCGGCCGGCCGGCTGCGGATGGAGCACAAGCAGGCCTCGCTGGAGGAGCTGGGCGCGCTCGCCGACCCGCCGCTGACCAAGGACGCGGTCGCCGGCCGGATCCGCCGGCTGCTGGCGATGGCCGACAAGCGGGCGTCGGACCTCGGTATCCCGGGCACGGACGCCAACCTCAGCGAGGAACTCGCCGACAACCTGGTGGGCTGACCGCCCGACCGGGTTCGGCGGCCCGACCGGGTTCGGCGGCCCGACCGGGCTCGGCCGCCCGACGCCCCGGCCGACGTCCTGACCGGGCCGAGCCCGGCCCGGACGGCCGGCGCGAGTCACCGACTCCCCGGTGCCGACCCCCTCGGAGGGCGGTCGGCACCGGCGTCGTCACCCTCGCACCACCGGCGTCCTCACCCCCGGAGCACCGGCCTTTTTCTCCCTGAGAGCACTCGCGCCGATGACAACTTCCTTCCGTCGGCGCCTTCTTGACGCATCCTTGACTCGATCATGAACAGTCATGAGCCTGACTCTGTCCGCCACTGTGGCGGACATACACAAGGAGGTTGTGAACTCCTGGCGATCGAGTGCGCGCGGATGCGTTCTGGTGCGCATGAGTGTGTGTCCGTGCTGTGGCCCGTTCGGCGATGTGGGAGGGGAACAGGGGTTTCTCCGTCGAATGCATGACCTGTGCGGGGGGTGGTCGTTGGGCGCGGTGACAGGTTGTTCGGCTGACTGACGTGGGGCGGGGGTGGCGGGGTGGGCGGGCTGCGCAAGATGGCGGCGCCGTTCGTCGCCCCGGGCCCGTCCGGGGTCGCGGTCCGCGACCGGCTGAAGCATTTGACCGGCGAGGACGAGGAGGTGCCGCGCCGGGTCGGTGCCCACCTCGGCATGCTCGCCTCCCGGGACCTGAAGGCCCGGTGCGCGGCGGGGCTGGAACACGACAACGAGCAGTGGGCGGAGCGCAAGCGGGCCCTGACGGTGGAGTCGTCCTCGCGGTGGGCCGGGTCGGTCACCAAGGCCGGCCATCACCAAGGCCGGCCATGATCAGTGGGCGCCGGCCCGGAGCGCCCAGGCCGCGCACCTCCAGAGCCTGGAAACGGCGGTGCGCACCATCGCGCATCGGCTGTCCCTCCCGGTCGGGGCGAAGGGCAGCAGGCAGGCGCCGGGCGGTTACCGATCCCGGCGGGAGTGGCACGCCGAGTCCCGCCGTCTGCAGGCCCTGACCGACCGGCTGCAGGCGGCGCGCGCCGACTGGGAGGCGGGGCGGGTGCGGGCAGCCCGGCCGTCCTGAAGGACTGGGCGCGCACCGGCACGCTGTTCCGGACCTACGGGGCGGTCACCACCGACGACACCGTGCTGCTGGGCTTCGGCCTGGAACACGTCGTCGCGCCGGCCGACCGCACCGCGCTCATCGGAAAGGCCCTCTACTCACTTGACTGCTGACACGCAGAGGTCGGCCGAGGGCGACACGGAGTGACCGAATCGGGTGACCGGTCCTTCGGGGCGGGGCGGTCCGTACCCCTACTGGTGGGTACGGACCGCCCTGCCGGGTATGGGCGAAGTCGATGTCACCCCGGCCGCCCCGGAGAGGTAGGGTCGGGGGTGGTCGGGGACATCCCAAATACAGCTCGCCGGCACCTCGTGGCCGGCGTACCAACGAGGAGATCGGTTCGTGACGATCCGCGTAGGCATCAACGGCTTTGGCCGCATCGGTCGTAACTACTTCCGCGCGCTGCTGGAGCAGGGTGCTGACATCGAGATCGTGGCTGTCAACGACCTGGGTGACACCGCGACAACCGCTCACCTGCTCAAGTACGACACCATCCTGGGCCGCCTGAAGGCCGAGGTGTCGCACACCGCCGACACGATCACCGTGGACGGCCACACCATCAAGGTCCTGTCCGAGCGCAACCCCGCCGACATCCCGTGGGGCGACCTCGGCGTCGACGTCGTCATCGAGTCGACGGGCATCTTCACGAAGAAGGCCGACGCCGAGAAGCACATCGCCGGCGGCGCCAAGAAGGTCCTCATCTCGGCTCCGGCCAAGGACGAGGACATCACCATCGTGATGGGCGTCAACCAGGACAAGTACGACCCGGCGAACCACCACGTCATCTCCAACGCCTCCTGCACCACCAACTGTGTGGCGCCGATGGCCAAGGTCCTCGACGAGAACTTCGGCATCGTCAAGGGCCTGATGACGACGGTCCACGCGTACACCAACGACCAGCGCATCCTGGACTTCCCGCACTCGGACCTGCGTCGCGCCCGCGCCGCCGCCGAGAACATCATCCCGACCACGACGGGCGCCGCCAAGGCCACCGCCCTGGTCCTCCCGCAGCTCAAGGGCAAGCTGGACGGCATCGCCATGCGCGTCCCGGTCCCGACCGGCTCGGCCACCGACCTGGTCGTGACGCTCCAGCGCGAGGTCACCAAGGACGAGGTCAACGCCGCGTTCAAGAAGGCCGCCGACGACGGCGACCTCAAGGGCTTCCTGACCTACACCGAGGACCCGATCGTCTCCTCGGACATCGTCGGCGACCCGTCCTCCTGCACCTTCGACTCCTCCCTGACCATGGTCCAGGAGGGCAACACGGTGAAGATCCTCGGCTGGTACGACAACGAGTGGGGTTACTCCAACCGCCTCGTCGACCTGACGGTCTTCGTCGGCAACCAGCTCTGATCGACGGATCAGGCACCTCGATGTGAGGGCAGGGCCCGGACGGCGCGGGAACGCGTCGCCGGGCCCTGACTCACGTGCAGACCGCCCTCTCTACGATCACGGAGAACACGAGCCCTCCCGGGAGCCCCTTACATGAAGACGATCGACGAACTCCTCTCCGAAGGCGTGGCCGGCAAGCGGGTCTTCGTCCGCGCCGACCTCAACGTGCCGTTGGTGAACGACGGCACCACTGTGGAAATCTCTGACGACGGCCGTATCCGCGCCGTGCTCCCGACCGTCAAGGCCCTCGCGGACGCGGGCGCCAAGGTGGTCGTCGCCTCTCACCTGGGCCGCCCCAAGGGCGCCCCGGACCCGGCCTTCTCGCTCGCCCCGGCCGCCACGCGCCTCGGTGAACTCCTCGGCGCCGACGTGGCGTTCGCGACCGACACGGTCGGCGAATCCGCCCGCTCCACCGTCGCCGGCCTGACCGACGGCCGGGTCGCCGTCATCGAGAACCTGCGCTTCAACGCGGGCGAGACGGCCAAGGACGACGCCGAGCGCGGCGCCTTCGCCGACCAGCTGGCCGAACTCGCCGACGTGTACGTGGGCGACGGCTTCGGCGCCGTCCACCGCAAGCACGCCTCGGTCTTCGACCTCCCGGCCCGGCTGCCGCACGCCGCCGGCTACCTCATCGCCACCGAGGTCGGCGTCCTGAAGAAGCTCACCGAGGACGTCGAGCGGCCCTACGTCGTCGCCCTCGGCGGCTCCAAGGTCTCCGACAAGCTCGCTGTCATCGACCAGCTGCTCGGCAAGGCGGACCGCCTCCTCATCGGCGGCGGCATGGTGTTCACCTTCCTCAAGGCCAAGGGGTACGAGGTCGGCGCCTCCCTGCTCCAGGAGGACCAGATCCCGGTCGTCCAGGAGTACATCGAGCGTGCGGAGAAGAACGGCGTGGAGCTGGTCCTCCCCGTCGACGTGGTGACCGCCACCGCCTTCCCGGACCTGAGGACCAAGGCGCCGTCGAACCCGAACACCGTCGCCGCGGACGCCATCCCCGCAGGTCAGCTGGGCCTGGACATCGGCCCGGAGACCCGCAAGCTGTACGCCTCGAAGCTCGCCGACGCCGCCACCGTCTTCTGGAACGGCCCGATGGGCGTCTTCGAGCACCCCGATTACGCCGAGGGCACCAAGGCGGTCGCCCAGGCCCTCCTCGACTCCCCGGCCTTCACGGTCGTCGGCGGCGGCGACTCCGCCGCGGCCGTCCGCCTGCTGGGCTTCGACGAGACCGCATTCGGCCACATCTCGACCGGTGGCGGCGCCTCCCTCGAATACCTCGAGGGCAAGACGCTCCCCGGCCTCGCCGCACTGGAGGACTGACCCCGCATGAGCACCCGTACGCCGCTGATGGCGGGCAACTGGAAGATGAACCTCAACCACCTCGAGGCCATCGCCCACACCCAGAAGCTCGCCTTCGCCCTGGCCGACAAGGACTACGAGGCCGTCGAGGTCGCCGTCCTGGCGCCCTTCACCGACCTGCGTTCCGTGCAGACGCTGGTCGAGCACGACAAGCTGAAGATCAAGTACGGCGCCCAGGACATCTCCGCCCACGACGGTGGCGCCTACACCGGCGAGATCTCCGGCCCGATGCTCGCCAAGCTGCGGTGCACCTACGTCGCGGTCGGCCACTCCGAGCGCCGGCAGTACCACGGCGAGACCGACGAGCAGGTGAACGCCAAGGTCAAGGCCGCCTACAAGCACGGCCTCACCCCGATCCTGTGCGTCGGCGAGGAACTGGACGTCCGCGAGGCGGGCAACCACGTGTCGCACACCCTCACCCAGGTCGAGGGCGGTCTGAAGGACGTCCCGGCCGAGCAGGCCGAGACCGTCGTGATCGCCTACGAGCCGGTGTGGGCCATCGGAACCGGCAAGGTCTGCGGAGCCGAGGACGCCCAGGAGGTCTGCGCGGCCGTCCGCGGCAAGCTCGCCGAGCTGTACTCCCAGGACGTGGCCGACAAGATCCGCATCCAGTACGGCGGCTCGGTGAAGTCGGGCAACGTCGCCGAGATCATGGCGCAGGCCGACATCGACGGCGCACTGGTCGGCGGCGCTTCGCTGGACCA
The DNA here is from genome assembly GCF_044750845.1 of Streptomyces sp. NPDC088766. Lineage (NCBI taxonomy): Bacteria > Bacillati > Actinomycetota > Actinomycetes > Kitasatosporales > Streptomycetaceae > Streptomyces > Streptomyces sp. NPDC088766. The sequence goes on from NZ_JBIVKQ010000038.1 coordinate 65,304, forward strand.
CGAGGAGTTCGTCAAGATCGTGCGCTTCCGCGACCGGTGACCGGGCTGTGAGTATGCGGTAGCGGCGATCCGTCGTACCCTTGCGGGGGCACAGCGCGGAAGCTGTGCCCCCGTCGTCATCCGAATCCGAGGAAGTTGGTCCAGCCGTGGTTTTGGGGTTCTCGATCGCCCTGATCGTCTTCAGCCTGCTGCTGATGCTGCTGGTGCTGATGCACAAGGGGAAGGGCGGCGGTCTCTCCGACATGTTCGGTGGCGGCATGCAGTCCTCCGTCGGCGGCTCCTCGGTCGCCGAGCGCAACCTCGACCGCATCACCGTGGTGGTCGGTCTGCTCTGGTTCGCGAGCATCATCGTCCTCGGCATCATGATGAAGACGAACAGCTGATCAGCCTCTCGCAGGCACACATTCCGTACGTAAGGCCCCATGTCGGGTACGCGCAGCTGAGCGCGGCCTATCATGGGGCTTGCGTCTACGTGTGGGGGGGTTGTAGCTCCAATCACTGGACGCGCGTTGGGCCTTACGTAGACTGAGGCGCTCGCAGCGGAGCGAAACGCCGACTCGCTTCGCGGCACCATCACGCAGGGAGTTACGACCGTGGCAAGTGGCAACGCGATCCGAGGAAGCCGGGTCGGGGCGGGGCCGATGGGCGAGGCCGAGCGCGGCGAGTCCGCGCCGCGTGCGCGCATCTCCTTCTGGTGCTCCAACGGGCACGAGACGCAGCCCAGCTTCGCCAGCGACGCACAGGTGCCCGATACCTGGGACTGCCCGCGCTGCGGCTTCCCGGCCGGCCAGGACCGGGACAACCCCCCGGCTCCGCCGCGCACCGAGCCCTACAAGACGCACCTCGCCTATGTGCGGGAGCGGCGCAGCGACGCGGACGGCGAGGCGATCCTCGCCGAGGCGCTCGCCAAACTGCGGGGCGAGATCTAGGAGTTCTGGACCGGCCAGGTGCCCGCGGCACTTGGCCGCACCTGTTTCGCGCACCGGCGGCCGACCGCCGGACGGGCAGCTTGTGCTGCTCTGCTGCCCTCACCTTCCTTTTTTCACCCCGTCGGCCGCCGCGCTGACACCCGCGGGCCGCGCGCACGTACCTCTTGTCGCACCCCTGGACGGTCTCACGACAGCTCACGTCACGTGCTGATCAATTAGGTTGGGACCGCAGCGGGACAAGATGCGCGGCACGGACAGGTGAGAGAAGAGGGCTGGGTCCGACATGAACGCAGACGGCCGTACGAGGCTCAATCAGACGCCCGAGTGGACCGCTCTGGCCAGGCACCGCGAGGAACTCGGCGAGGCGCAGCTGCGCGAGCTGTTCGCCGCCGACCCCGGGCGTGGCAGCGGGTACACACTGCGGGTCGGTGACCTGCACATCGACTACTCCAAGCAGCTCGTCACCGACGAGACGCTGCGGCTGCTGCGCGAGCTGGCCGCTGCGACCGGTGTGTTCCGGCTGCGGGACGCGATGTTCCGTGGTGAGCGGATCAACATCACCGAGGACCGGGCCGTGCTGCACACCGCGTT
>NZ_JBIVKQ010000039.1:0-56019 GCF_044750845.1 Streptomyces sp. NPDC088766
CCCCTCCCCCATCCCACCGCCCCCCCCCCCCCCCCCCCCCCCCCCCGCCCCCGGCTGGCGCCCGGGCCCCCCCCCCCGGGGCCCCGTCCCCACTGCCGTGGCCGCCGTGCGCGGAAGTGCGGGGAAGCGTGAGGGTGACGGCGGCTCGTGCCCACCGCCCCCACCGGTCCCGCATGCGGATCCGGTGGCAGATCCGCGGCGCATCCCTCGCGTGAAACCTTCCTCGTCCCGGCCCGCGCGCTCATCCGCCGGTGCCCGCCGACGTGCCTCGGCGCCGCCGCCCACCGGGAACAGAGGGCTGCCGCCCATCGGGAACAGGGGAGAGTGCCCCCGCACTCTCCGGTTGCGGGGGCACTCTCTTCGGGCGGCTCACAGGAATCGCCGGATCGGGAGGACCGCGGACTCCTTGGCGCGTTGCAGCACCGCCCGCCGTCTCCACCGCCTGAGGTCGACGTCCATGCTGTCGCGCAGGTCCGCGTCGTAGTCGCGGTCGAGCACGGCGGTGAACTCCTCGTCCAGGACGGCGAGCATCACCTCCTCGTCGTGGTCCATGGACCGGCGGTTGAAGTTCGTGGACCCGATGAGGGAGGCCACCGAGTCCACGGTGATGATCTTGGCGTGCATCATGGTCGGCTGGTACTGGCGGATGTGCACGCCGGCCTCCAGCAGCCGCGTGTAATGGTGCTGACCGGCGAGCTGGCAGGCCCGCTGGTCGGTATGGGGCCCGGGAAGCAGGATCTCGACGCGCACGCCGCGCCGCGCGGTCTCGCACAGCAGGTCGATGAAGTAGGTGTCCGGGGCGAAGTAGGCGGTGGCCAGCCGGAAGCGTTCCTCGGCGGAGGTGAGCATGACCCGGATGAGCGTCTGCATGTCCTGCCAGCCGATGCTCGCGGAGCCGCGCACCACCTGCACCACCGAGGAGCCGGCCTGCGGGTGTGCCGTGAAGCGGTCACGGTCGTCGAAGAGGTCGTCGTGGCACTCCGCCCAGTTCTGCGCGAACGCGGCCGCGATGCCGTCCACGGCCGGACCGCGCACCTGGACGTGGGTGTCCCGCCACTCGCCGGGGTTGCGGGCGTCGCCGCTCCACTCCTCCGCGATGCCCACGCCGCCGGTGAAGGCGGTGTGCTCGTCGACGATGAGGGCCTTGCGGTGGCAGCGGTGGTTCTGCTTGAACGGCGACAGCCACGCGGGTTTGCGGAACCAGGCCACCTGGACGCCCGCCTCGCTCATCAGGTCCAGCAGCCGCCCTTCGATCTCCTTGGCGCCGAAGCCGTCGAGCAGCAGTCGCACGCGCACTCCCTCGCGGGCGCGGTCGGCCAGGGTGGCGGCGAAGTCGTGGGCGATCTGACCCCGCCAGTACACGAAGGTCATCATGTCGATGGTGTGCTCGGCCGCACGGATCGCCCCGAGCATCGCGGGGAAGATCTCGTCACCGTTGCGCAGGGGCACCAGCGCGTTGCCTTCGGTGGCGGCCACGCCGATCAGCCGCTCCAGGCGACGGCGCAGACGCTGCTTGCGCGCCGCCGCGTCGGGTGCGCCGTCGTGAGCGCGGGGTGCCGGTATGTCGTCGAGTATCACGCGGAATCTCCCACTGGACCGTGAAGGCGAACGTCGAGGGCCGCCGCGACGGCCCGGACAACCGGATGCCCGGTCGGCGGCGCGGCACTCCAGCCGTCGCGGGCCGGATTGAGGCCGGGGCACAGGGGCACGTGCATCCCACAGGGACGGCCCCGCCGTACGGGCGGGGGCGGGCGGCAGAGGAGAGGCGGGTCGAGGATGGCGGAGCGAGCGGCGGTGTCCGGGCGGGAGGCCGGGCCGGCGGGCCCCGGTGGCGTGCGGAAACCGCCACTGCGGCCCGGTGGATACGACCCGGCCGACTACGCCCCGCAGGTGGTGCGCTGCGCCGCGGAGGCCGGAGTGTCACCCCTCCTCGTGATGACCGTCCTTTACAACGAGGCGTACAAACCGCACCACCCGCTGCTGGAACGGCTGTGGCAGTGGTGGAAGCCGGGAGCGTCCTTCGGACTGGCCAACATGCACCGTGCGACGTTCGAGCGGGTCCGGCGGACGCACGGCCTGTCGAAGCGGTGGCGGGACCTCCGCGAGGATCCCGCGTTCGCCCTCCAGGCGGCGGCCCTGCATCTGAAGGACCTCGACCGCACCCTTCCGGAGCGGCACGTGCGCCGCTACACCCGCGACGAACTCCTCGCCCTCGGCTACAACACGGGCGAACGCAACATGCGGGCCTTCGCCCGCGGGGTCCCGCCGGGTCCCATGGCACGGTCGTACCTGCGCCGCTTCCGCGCACACCGCGACCGGGCCGCCCGCGCTCTGGCCGCTCCGGCCGACGGCGGCCGGGCGGCGGCGCCTCCGGCCGAGCGGTCGCGGTAGGGGCGGCGGTGCAGGTGCCGTCGGCCGCGCGGCGGATCCCGCACGATCGAGTCCGCGGCCACGGCGGGCGGCGCGCCTCGGCTCAGCCGCCGGCCAGCGACAGCTTGACGGCGAACCCGAGGAAAAGTGCTCCCGCCGCCGACGTGGCCCCCGCCGCCAGCCGCTTGCGCCGCCGGAACGCCGCCGCCAGGCGCGTCCCGCTGAAGATCAGCGCGCTCAGGTACAGCACACTCGCCAGCTGCGCCAACACGCCGAGGACGACGAACGACAGCGCCGGGTAGGCGTAGGCCGGGTCCACGAACTGCACGAAGAAGGCGACGAAGAACAGGATGGCCTTGGGGTTGAAGAGGCTGATGACCAGGGCCCGCCGGAAGGGGCGCTCGTCGGCGACGGCGGCGGACCGCACATCGGACGTGGTCCGCTCGCGCCGGCTGCGCCACATCCCCCACGCGGCCCGGAGCATCCCGACGGCCAGCCAGGTCAGGTAGCCGGCACCCGCGTACTTCACGATGCCGAAGAGCACGGCGTTGCTCTGGAGCAGGGAGGCGACACCGGCGGCGGAGAGCGTCATCAGCACGGCGTCGCCGCACCACACGCCGGCCGCGGCGGTGTAGCCGGCCCGCACCCCGCGCCGGGCGGCGACGGAGAGGACGTACAGCGAGTTGGGGCCGGGCAGCAGGACGATCAGGGCGAGCCCTGCCAGATAGGTGGGGAGGTCGTTGACGCCGAACATGGCAGGAAGTGTCGCACGTCGGTACGGCGTCTCCCAGAGGGATTCTCGGACGCCGTACCCGCATTTACGCCCCGGCCCCCCTCGCGTCTCCGGCACGATCCCCGGACAGGCCCCCGGCCAGCCCTCGAACAGCCCCGGTAGCGCCGCCCCTCGTCGTCACCTCGGCCGTGCGGTCTCCTCGTCGTCCAAGGGGATGCCCAGGCGGTCGGTCACGGCGGTGAGGGCCGTTCCCAGCGGAAGCGCCACCCGGGCCGTCGCGTGCCGGTCGCCCCGGGTCGGGTCGAGGTTGACGATGTGAACCGGTTTCCCCGCCTCGGCCGCCTGGCGGACGAACCGCAGCCCTGACATCACCGTCAGTGAGGAGCCCAGGACCAGCAGTGACGTCGCTCCGCGGACCAGTTCACGACAGTCCTCGACCCGCTGCGGCGGAACGGACTCACCGAAGAACACCACGTCCGGTTTGAGGATGCCGCCGCAGTCCGCGCAGGGCAGCGCGCGGAAGTCTCCGACCTGGTCGTCGGTGAGGTCGGCGTCGCCGTCCGGATTGACTCCCGCGGCCACCGGTTCGAAGCCCGCGTTGGCCTCCGCCAGCCGCCGGGCGAGTTCCCGGCGCGCGCTGACGGCGCCGCAGGAGAGGCAGACGACCCGCGCCAGGCTTCCGTGGAGTTCGACGACGTCCTCGCTGCCGGCGGCCTGGTGCAGGCCGTCGACGTTCTGGGTGATCACACCCGAGAGCAGTCCGTGCCGGCCGAACGCGGCCACGGCCCGGTGCCCGGCGTTGGGGCGGGCGCGGCCGAAGGTGCGCCAGCCGAGGTGGCTGCGCGCCCAGTACCGGCGCCGAGCCCGGGCGCTGGCGGTGAACTCCTGGTAGGTCATCGGGGTGTGCCGGCTCAGGCTTCCGTCCGCGCCCCGGTAGTCGGGGATGCCCGACTCCGTGGAGATGCCCGCCCCGCTGAGGACCAGCACACCGCCGGCGCTCAGCGCCTCGACGACCGGCTCCGGGTCCGTGGTGCCCGGCGGCAGGTCCTCGGTGGGCGTCCAGCTGAGGGTGGGGCGCGTGCGCATGCGAACCAGGGTACGGAACCGGCCGCCGCCGGCAGCGGTCCCCGGACGGCCGGCCCACCGGCCGGTGCGCGGCAGGCCGCGAGGCCGGCCCCGGCACGACGGTGTGGACGGCGCCCCTCGCGGAGTGCGCCTGGGCGCCCACCGTCGTCGACGCCTCCGGTGCCGCGGACCGGCAGAGCCGGTAGCCGACCTCGAACTGCGCTGCCTCGCCGACGAGTTCGGCGTCGTGGGCGTGCAGGCGGGTCGAGGTGTCCTCGATGCCGTCGGCGGCGGACACGACGCGGCGGATGCCCGGTGCGCTCGCCGGCGGGTGCTGCGGCGAGGACGTCGTCCGTCCGCCGGATCGCCAGGCCTCGCCTCCCGGGCGTGCCCCGGCGGGGTACCGCCGCGGCGGACCGCACGGGCGGCCGCCGCGCGCGGGCCTCGGTCATCGAAGCGTGGGGGTCTGCGGGTCGGGGTGGTTCCCGGGGCCTTCGGTCCGGGCGGTCAGCGGGGTCGGTGAGAGGGCCGTGTCCTCCTCACCCGGTTCGAGGAGGGTGGCGGCGGCACCGACGACGAGCGGGTCCGGTTTGCCGATCGCCTCCGGGTCCTTGAGCGTGTAGTCGATCCGGTGGAGCAGGCTGCGCATGGCTTCGAGGCGGGCACGTCGCTTGTCGTTGCTCTTGACGACGGTCCAGGGGGCGTGTTCGGTGTCGGTGGCCCGGAACATCTCCACCTTGGCCGTGGTGTAGTCGTCCCACAGGTCGAGGGACTGGACGTCGGTCGGCGACAGTTTCCACTGGCGGACCGGATCGACCTGGCGGATCGCGAAGCGCGTCCGCTGCTCCGCCCGGGAGACGGAGAACCAGAACTTGACCAGGATGATGCCGTCGTCCACCAGCATCTTCTCGAACGGCGGACACTGCTCGAGGAAGAGCTCGTACTCCCGCTGCGTGCAGAAGCCCATCACGCGTTCGACCCCTGCCCGGTTGTACCAGGAACGGTCGAAGAAGACGATCTCCCCCGGTCCGGGAAGATGGCTGACATAGCGCTGGAAGTACCACTGTCCCCTCTCGCGCTCCGTGGGCTTCTCCAGCGCCACGATGTTGGCGCCGCGCGGATTCAGACGCTCGGCGAAACGCTGGATCGTGCCGCCCTTGCCCGCGGCGTCCCGGCCCTCGAACACCACGACCAGGCGGCCGCCGGTGTCCTTGATCCAGCGTTGCAGCTTGAGCAGTTCGATCTGCAGGACCCGCTTGCGCTGCTCGTACTCCTTGCGCCTCACTTTCCGGTCGTAGGGGTGGTTCTCCCGCCAGGTGGTGATCGGTTCTCGGGCTTCGTCGAGCAGTATCGGCTGTTCCGGGCGGCGGTCGTCGACCGTCAGGCCGTCCAGCAACCGTGCCTCGATCTCCTCGTGGTCCATTCGGTCCTCGCTCCCTGCGTGGGCGGCCGTGCCTTCTGGGCTCCACGGGGCGATTGCCCGAAACGGAGGGCTTCTCACCTCGGCGGCCGCGCGCCGGGTCACTTCCCCGGCACCTGCCTCGAGATGCTGTGCGGACTCCGCGGCGGCCTGCTCGACCGGCTCCGGCGCCGCGCTCTCCGTGAGGCCGGACGCCTTCCGCTCCGCGCATCCGCTCCTCGCGGCGGTGCGCCGCCCGCCCAGGGCACGTGCGATCGCCGAGGTCGCCGAGGTCGCCGAGGTCTCCGCCCCGGCCTTCTCCCGGGCCGTCCCCGTTGCGGTCTGTACGGACTCGGTCATCGGCGGCTTCTCCTCGTCGGATGTGCCGCGTGCAGGGGAGGGAGATGTCCGAGCGCATCGGTGGGGCGGTGCCCGGCCGTCCCGCCGCTGGGGTCCGGTGGTTGGAGGCGCAGGTTCCGCTGCTGCACCGGACCCCAGCTACGAGGCCTGGTGCCCGGGAGTGGACTGCTTCCACCGTTTGTCCGAAGAGGGCTCTGATGGTGGACACGCCTGTGGGCCCCGGGTGTTCCCGGGGCCCACAGTCACGCTGTCGTCCAGCGGGTCACCAGCGGTACCAGCGGCCCTTGCGGCCGCCGGTGTCCGCGCTGCGCATGACGAAGCCGAGCAGCCAGACCACCAGCACGATCACGGCGATCCACCACAGTGCCTTCAGCGCGAAGCCCGCGCCGAAGAGGATCAGAGCCAGCAGGAGAACAAGAAGCAGGGGAACCATGGTTATCAACCTCCGCCGCTCCTGGTGCCCGGTCAATCGCAGAACACACAGCCGAACCACCTGGTTTCTTCGCCGCACGTGCGGGCAGCGGTCACGGACCCGCCACCGGTGTCCGCCTCGCCCGCCCCGGGCACATGGCGCCGGACGACCGATGAGTTTCACGGTGATCCGCAGTCAGAGATCATGGTTGGTGCGCCACAGCCGCGAGTGCGACCCCGTCGCGCGCCTTCCGCACCTCCCGACATCAGAGAACCGGACACGAGACAACCGAGGAACTTCCGATGCGCACCCTGATCAGCACCGCTTTCGTCTCCCTCGACGGCGTCGTCGAGGCCCCGGGCGGCGAGCCCGGCTACCGGAACTCCGGCTGGACCTTCAAGAACGTCGAGTTCCTCCCCGAAGCCTTCGACATCAAGGGGCGCGAGCAGCAGGAAGCCACCGCGATGTTGCTGGGCCGGACCAGCTACGAGGCGTTCAGCCCGGTCTGGCCGGACATGGAGGACTTCGCCGACTACAAGGTGATGCCGAAGTACGTCGTCTCCACCACCCTCACCGAGGACGACCTGGTGTCGAACTGGGGCGAGACCAGCATCCTGCGCTCCCTCGACGAGGTCGCCGCGTTGAAGGAGACCGAGGGCGGCCCGATCATCGTGCACGGCAGCGCGGCCCTGAACCACGGTCTGTCGGACGCCGGCCTCATCGACCGCTACCACCTGCTCGTCTTCCCGCTCCTGCTCGGCGCGGGCAAGCGCCTGTTCAGCACTTCCGACAAGGACGCCCAGAAGCTGACGCTGGTCGAGCACGAGGCCTACGCCAACGGCGTGCAGAAGAACGTCTTCGACGTCGTCCGCTGACCGGGCGGCGGGCCGCACCTCCGGACGGCGGCGGGCCGCACGCCGTCCGGCACGACCGGCCCGTGACCGACGCCGGTCACGGGTCGGTGGACGGCCGGGCCGCGGCCACGTCCACCGGCCCGTGCCCGGCCGGCGCGCTCGGGGGCGCGGGGTCACCGTCGCTCACGTGAGCCATCCGTCGGTGATCCCCTGGCGGTGCGGCCGCGCGGCGCCCACGCCCTCGATGTCGCTCTCGGCGGTCCTCAGCAGCTTCCGGGCGAGGTCGTTCATGGCCCGGCCGGCTGCCAGTTCGTCGCCGATCTCCGGCACGTCCGGGTCCGCCGGATGGCAGTGCGCACTTCCGTGGCCGGTGAGTTCCGTGGTGCCGGTGTCCAGGGTCAGCTGTGCTTTCGTCGTTCCCGAGTCGTCCTCGAACAGATGAAGACGGACCGTCCATTCCGACGTGTGCGACATCGCTTTCCTCCTTGATCCGGATGGGGGCTGTCATGAGGTGCGGGGCCGTGCGGAGGCGGCCTGCATCCTGTCCTCGATGCGGCGCCGGACGCCGGCCGTGAGTTCGCTCAGCCGCTTTGAGGCCGTCGCCCGGGGGGCGACCGGCGCTCGGATCCGGCGGGCGGCCGGGGGCAGTGCCTCCAGGTCCGCGGTGAGCCTCTCCCTGCTCTCGTCGAGCGTGGGCCGCCTCCCGGTGCGCCGCCCCTCCAGCATCACCGTCTCCAGCAGCGGCACGCCGTCGTCGGGGGGCCGCTCGTCGGCGAGCCCGATCACGTCGGCGTAGCCGGGACGGCGGAACACCTGCTTGCGGCCGGGTGCCGTCACCTTCGCCGACGAGAGCTTCATCACCGGCCGGCCGTCGAACTCGACCAGCTTGTAGGCGGAGTCCAGGTAGGGTGCGTCGGCCGACACGCCGACGCGGGTGCCCACGGCGTACGTGTCGATCGGTGCCCCGGAGCGGACGAGGTCGTCCACGGCGTACTCGTCGAGACCGCCGCTGGCCACGATCCGCACATCCGGCAGGCCCGCCTCGTCGAGGAGGGAGCGGGTTCGCACGGCCAGGTTCCCCAGGTTCCCGCTGTCCAGCCGTACGGCCGAGCCGGGCCCGCGGTCCAGGTCCCGCAGCACGCGTGCCGCGACACGGACGCCCTCCTCGGTGTCGTAGGTGTCCACCAGCAGGGTCACCGGACCGGGGTGGGCGCGGGCGAAGGCGCGGAAGGCCTCCTCCTCGGAGGCGAACGCCTCCACGAAGGAGTGCGCCATGGTGCCGACGGCGGGTATGCCGTACGCGGTGGCCGCCGCCACGTTGCTGGTCCCCGCGAAGCCGGCCATCGCGCTCAGACGCGCGGCCCGGAACCCCGCCTCGGGGCCGTGGGTGCGACGCAAGGAGAAGTCGACGACCGGATGACCGGCCGCCGCGAGCGTGCAGCGCACGGCCTTCGAGGCGATCGTCGTCTGGTGGTTGAGCTGGTTGAGCACGTACGTCTCGACCAGCTGCGCCTGCGGAAGAGGTGCGGTCACCTCCAGCAGCGGCTCGTCCGCGAGCACGATCCGCCCCTCCGGGACCGCCCGCACCTGGCCGGTGAACGCCAGCCCGAGCAGGGGTGCCAGGTCCTCCGGCGGCCGGTGCAGCGCCGAGGCGAAGGCGGCGACGTCCTCGGGGCCGACCTGGAAGCCGGCCAGGTAGTCGAGTGCCGACTCGAGGCCCGCCGCCACCAGGAAGCCGCGCCCGGGCGGCAGGGAGCGCGCGAAGAGGCTGAACGTCGCCGGGCCGGTCGTTTTCTCCCGCAGGTAGGACATGGCCATCGTGACTTCGTACAGATCGGTGGTCGTCGCATCCGACATCGCTGTCATCTCCCGGGCTCGGCCGGAGTCGTGTCCGTCACGGGTGGAAGCGCGCGGACCACCGGGGCTCCACGACGTTCCACTCGGCGTCCCACTGCGCGTACCTCCTCCGGTCCAGGACCAGACGCATGCCCGTCCAGGCCGCGGCGGACCCGGCGGCCACGCCGAACGCCGCCATGCCGCCCATCAGCCAGCCGCTGGTCGTCGCGTTGAGCTCGCTCGCGGGCGGACCGGTGACGGTTCCGTTCCGGTTCACCCACACGCGCACGGTGGCGCCCTTGGGGGTTCCCGGTTCGACGAGGGCCGCTCCCGTCCGCACGACCCCGTCGGTGCCGGTCCAGCGGACCTGCGCCGACCGCTTCGCCCAGTCGTCACCCTTGACGTCCGACGTCAGGCGGGCGGTGACCTGGTGCCGTTCCGCCGCCTGGGTGTGCACGGTGTCCATCGACGCCTCGTACACCGTCGTACCCGCGCTCACCGCGGCCGCCGGCAGCCCGATGAGAAGAACCGCCATGAGGGCGCGGCGGCACCAGCACTCGAACCTGTCGGACGGACGCCTCAGGGGGTTAGCGCCCTTGGACGCGTGGTCGCCGTGCCCCGACGGCGGACCTGATGTGTACGGCGAACCTTGTGCGTTCATGAGTCGGCCTCCAGCAACTCGCCGGCCGTTCCCACCACCTGCTCCCACCGTCGGACGGCGGCGGGGCGGGGGAACAGGGCCGGAGGTCCCTGCCGGACCGGTTTCCGGCCCAGTCCGTCGCCCCGGACCGCGGGCGTGCCGGTCGGGCCCGGGGTACGAACGCGCCGGGACCGGGACCGGAGCCGGGACCCGGCGGGTGCTGCGGGTCCGCTCGGACCCGCCGGGGGCCCGGCGGAACCGACCGCCAGGGGAACTGCCATCGCACCCGTCTCCTCTCGCGGTGGGTGCCACCTTCCGGGCCCGCGCCGCGTCGCCGCTCCACATGCGCCGGGAAGGGGATTGGGGTACTCCTCGAAGGAGGGACGCCCCGCGCCGGTGTGCCGGCGGCCTCCGGCGCGTGCACGCCGCCGGATCCGTCGTCCGTCACCCGCCGTCGTACCGCCGTCGTAACGCCGTCGAACCCACCGTCGTATCCAGCTTCGTACGAGACGGAGACCGCCGCCATGCAGCCAGTCGTCACCGTGGGTCCCGACGGCTCGTCCGGACGTCTCTCCGCCGCCCGCGGGGCCGCCGACGGGGCCGCCGACGGGGCCGCCGACCGCGGGCTCACGCCGCGCCCGCCGGGCCCGCCGCACGCGCGGGTCCTGCCGGCGTCCGGACCGGTCCGCGTTCCCCCGCAGGCCGGTCGGAACCGCTCGGCGCAGCGTTTCGTCCGCACCGTGCGGGCGGAGTTCCGAGCCCGTCACCCCCATCGGGACACCGTCGGCAGCCCGGTGGCCGACGCCGCCCGGAACCCCGGGCTCCGGACCGCATCCGGTTCCGGTGCGACCGCGCCCGGCGCACGGCGGCCGGACCCCTTCGGCAGCCGCTGCCCGGCCGGCGTCGGCATGCCGTTCGTGGCCCGGGCGGAACGGCCCGTGGCCCTCCGTGCCGTCGCCCCGGCCGCCGTCCGTCACGGGCGCTTTGCCGCCGTGGTCCCCCATGACTGAGCCCGGCCGTGACGGACGCGCGGCGCGGCCGGTGACCGGGGCCGACGGACCCGTGCTCCGGTCCGGCGCACCCCAGGACGGCGAGCTGCCGCGCGCCGAGGTGTGCGAGACCCACACCGCGATCGTGTTCTTCGCCGGCGACCGCGCCTACAAGGTCAAGAAGCCGGTGGACCTGGGGTTCCTGGACTACACCACGCGGGCGGCGCGCCGGACCGCGTGTGCCCGCGAGGTCGCTCTCAACCGCCGTTTCGCCCCCGACGTCTACCTCGGCCTCGGCGAGTTCCGCGGCCCCGGCACGGAGACCCCCGAGCCGCTCGTGGTGATGCGGCGCATGCCCGCCGACCGACGCCTCTCCCGCCTGGTACGGGACGGGGCCGCCCTCGACGACGTCCTGCGGGCCGTCGCCCGGCACCTCGCCGCGTGGCACGCGGACGCGCCCCGCGGTCCGGACGTGGCCGAGCAGGGCACGCGGGACGCCCTGTCGTCGCGCTGGGAGGCAAGCTTCGCGCAGGTCCACGCGCTGGCCGACGACGGCTCCGTGCCCGACGGGGTGACCGAGACGGAACGGCTGGTGCGGCGCTACCTCGCCGGCCGCGAACCGCTGTTCGCCTCCCGCATCGAGCAGGGCCGGGTGGTCGACGGCCACGGCGACCTGCTCGCCGAGGACATCTTCTGCCTCGACGACGGCCCTCGCGTCCTGGACTGCCTGGAGTTCGACGACCGGCTGCGCCACGTCGACGGCCTGGACGACGCCGCGTTCCTCGCCATGGACCTGGAACAGCTCGGCGCGCCGGAAGCCGCCGCCTACTTCCTCGCGCAGTACGGCGAATACTCCGGCGACCCCGCTCCCGCGTCCCTGTGGCACCACTACGTCGCCTACCGCGCGTTCGTCCGTGCCAAGGTGTCCCTGATCCAGGCCCACCAGGGCGCACCCGGCGCGCGGACGGCGGCACGCCGGCTGGTGTCGACGACGCTGCGTCACCTGCGCACCTCCGCCGTCTCCCTGACCCTCGTGGGCGGGCTGCCCGGCAGCGGGAAGTCGACCCTGTCCGGGGCGCTGGCCGACCGGCTGGGGGTCACCCTGCTCAGCAGCGACCGCGTCCGCAAGGAACTGGCGGGCATCCCACCGGAGCGGTCCGCGGCGGCCGGCTACGGCGAGGGGCTCTACACACCCGAGTGGACCGCCAGGACCTACGCCGTCCTCCTCGACCGGGCGGCCGCTCTGCTGTCCGCGGGCGAGTCCGTCGTCCTGGACGCCACCTGGTCCGACACGGTCCGGCGCGAAGCGGCACAACGCGTCGCCGAACGCACCAGCGCCGACCTCGTCGCCCTGCGCTGCCGGGTTCCGGACGAGGTGTCGGCCGCCCGCCTGAGCACGCGCGCCCCCGGCCCGTCCGACGCCGGCCCGGACGTCGCCGCCGCCATGGCGGCCCGCGAACCGGCCTGGCCCGAGGCCGTCGCCGTCGACACCGGCGGTCCGCTGGATTCCGCCGTCGCCCGGGCACTGGCGGCCGTACGTCCCTGGGGCACCGGGCAGGCCCCGGTCTTCCGCCGTCCCTACATGGAGCCGGACTGAGGGGACGTCCGACCGAGCGGGGTCCGTGTTGCCGGAGTGCCGCGCCGGGGCGACCGTGGAGGTGGGGGAGCGAGGAAGTGAGTACCGTGCGTGCGCTCGTCTACCACGGTCCGGGGCACATCTCCTGGGACACCGTCCCGGACCCCACGACGCAGGAGGCCACCGACGCCGTCGTGCGCGTCGACGCCACCACCGTCTGCGGCAGTGACCTGCACATCCTGCAGGGCGACCTCCCCGAGGTGAAGCCGGGGACGGTCCTCGGCCACGAGGCCGTGGGCGAGGTCGTGGAGGTCGGGCGTGACGTCCACGACCTGCTCCCCGGCCAGGAGGTGATCGTGTCGTCCGTCTCCGCGTGCGGCCGCTGCCAGGCATGCCGGGAGCGTCGGCACGGCCAGTGCCGCGGAGGCGGCGGCTGGCTCCTGGGAAACCGGATCGACGGCGCCCAGGCCGAGTTCGTGCGGGTCCCCTTCGCCGATCACTCCACCCACCGACGGCCCCCCGCCGTCCCGCCCGACCAGGCGCTCCTGCTCGCCGAGGTGTTCCCGACCGCCTACGAGGTCGGGGTACGCAACGGGAACGTCGGCCCCGGGGACACCGTGGTCGTGGTGGGCGCGGGTCCCGTCGGTCTCGCCACGGTCGCCGTCGCACGGCTGTGCTCACCTCGCCGGATCATCGCGGTGGACCTGTCCGAGGCCCGGCTGAAAGCCGCGGCCGGCATGGGGGCCGATGCCGCCGAAGTGCCGGGCAGGATGATCGCCGAGCTGTCCGAGGGACCGGGCGCCGACGTCGTCGTCGAGGCGTCCGGCGAACCGGAGGGCTTCGTCCTGTGCACGCAGGCCGTCCGGGCGGGAGGGCGCATCGCCAACATCGGGACGCACGGCGGACCGGTCACCCTGCACCTCGAATCCCTGTGGCGCAAGAACGTGACGATCAGCACCGGCCAGGTCGACACGTCCTCCATACCGTGGCTGCTGGAACTGGTGAGGTTCGGACGTCTGCCCGTCGCCCGGCTGGTCACCCACACCCTCGGTCTCGACCGGATGGAACAGGCCTACGAGATCTTCTCGCAGGGCGCCGCCACCGGGGCCCTCAAGGTCGTGCTGCGACGGGAGTGACAGGGGCCGGGACCAGAAACCCGCGCGGGCCGGCCGGCCCCTGGGACGCAGCGCCGGGAGGAGCACCGATGCACCGGGAAACCATCCGCAAGGACACCACGTCGGCCGTCCCACCCCTGCTCGCCGACTACGAGCGGGCCCGCTCGGACTTCACCTGGGCGCAGGCCCGTACCGAACTGGCCGGACTGCCCGGCGGCGGCCTCAACATGGCCCACGAGGCGGTCGACCGGCACGCGGCGTCCGACCACGCGGACCGGATCGCCCTGCGCTGCGTCGCCCGGGACGACTCCGTCACCACCGTCACGTACGCCGAACTCGCCCGCCGCACCGCCCGCTTCGCGAACGTGCTGCGCTCCCTCGGAGCCGGCCGGGGCGACCGGGTGTTCACCCTGCTCGGCCGGTGCCCCGAGCTGTACACCACGGTGCTGGGCACGCTGAAGAACACCGGCGTGCTCTGCCCGCTCTTCTCCGCCTTCGGCCCCGACCCGGTCGAACAGCGGCTGCGGCTCGGCGACGCACGCGTCCTGGTCACCACCGCGGCCCTCTACCGGCGCAAGGTCGCCGAACGCCGGGCCTCGGTACCCGCACTGGAACACGTCCTGATCGTCGGGCCCGGCGCCGCCGACCTGCCCGGCACCTCCTCCTTCGACGACCTGATGTCCGCCGCCCCGGACACCTTCACCATCCCGCCCACCGCGCCCGACGACATGGCCCTGCTGCACTTCACCAGCGGCACCACCGGCACCCCCAAGGGCGCGGTCCACGTCCACGAGGCCGTCGTCGCCCACTACGCCACCGCCGCCTACGCGCTCGACCTGCACCCCGGGGACGTGTACTGGTGCACCGCCGACCCCGGCTGGGTCACCGGCATGTCGTACGGGATCGTCGCCCCGCTCGTCCACGGGGCGACGGTGGTCGTCGACGAGGGCGACTACGACGCCCGGCGCTGGTACCGGATCCTCGGCGAACAGCGGGTCGGCGTCTGGTACACCGCCCCCACGGCCCTGCGCATGCTCATGCGCGCCACACCACGCCAGGGTCCGTACGACCTGCCGCGCTCCCACGACCTGTCGGCCCTGCGCTTCATAGCCTCCGTCGGCGAGCCCCTCAACCCGGAGGCCGTCCTGTGGGGCCGGGACGTGCTGGGCCTGCCGGTGCACGACAACTGGTGGCAGACCGAGACCGGCTGCATCATGATCGCGAACTTCGCCGCCTGCGAGATCCGGCCCGGCTCGATGGGGCGGCCGCTGCCCGGCGTCGAGGCGACCGTGCTGGAGCAGGGCGAGGACGGCCGGGCCCTGGTCACCGGCGGCCGGGTCACCGAGGTGCGCGGCGCCGACGTCGAGGGCGAACTGGCGCTGCGGCCGGGCTGGCCGTCCATGTTCCGCGGCTACCTGCACGACCGGGAGCGCTACGACGCCGCGTTCGCCGGCGGCTGGTACCTGACCGGTGACCTGGTGCGCCGGGACGCGGACGGCTGGTACTGGTTCGTGGGGCGCGCCGACGACGTCATCAAGTCGGCCGGCCACCTGATCGGCCCGTTCGAGGTGGAGAGCGCGCTGATGGAGCACCCGTCGGTGGCCGAGGCCGGGGCGATCGGACGGCCGGACCCGGTCGCCGGGAACGTCGTCAAGGCGTTCGTCTCGCTGCGCCCCGGTGTCCCGCCGACTCCGGATCTGGAGCGTGAACTGCTCGCCTTCGGCCGCCGCAAGCTGGGGCCCGCCGTCGCACCCAGGGAGATCGCCTTCGACCAGAACCTGCCCAGGACCCGCAGCGGGAAGGTGATGCGCCGTCTGCTGCGCGCACGCGAACTCGGCCTGCCCGAGGGAGACCTGTCCACCCTGGAGGGATCCGCATGAGCCCGCCCCGAACCACCCGCCCGCGGAAGGCCCCGGCGACCCGGAAGACCGCGGCGACCCGGAAGACCGCGGCGACCCGGAGGACCGCAGACCCGTCCCCGACGACCGCACGGACGACGAGCACCCCGTCTGCGGACGGCCGCCCCGGCGCCGCGCACCGGACGGACCTGCTGGAGGCCATGGTGCGCATCCGGCGCTTCGAGGAGCGGTGCGTCGAGTTGTACAGCGCCACCAAGATCCGCGGCTTCGTCCACCTGTACATCGGCGAGGAGGCCGTAGCCGTCGGTGTCAACGAGGCACTGACACCCGAGGACGCGGTCGTCGCCACCTACCGCGAACACGGCCACGCCCTGGCCCGCGGAATCACGTCCGAGGCCGTCATGGCCGAGATGTACGGCAGGACGACCGGGTGCAGCGGCGGCCGGGGCGGCTCGATGCACCTGTTCGACGCCGGCCGGCGCTTCTACGGCGGCAACGCGATCGTCGCCGGAGGCCTCCCCCTGGCCGCCGGCCTCGCGCTCGCCGACCGCATGCGCGCAGACAGCCGCGTCACCTGCTGCTTCTTCGGCGACGGCGCCTTCGCCGAGGGCGAGTTCCACGAAACGGCGAACCTCGCGGCCCTGTGGCGGCTGCCCCTGCTGCTGGTCTGCGAGAACAACCTCTACGCCATGGGCACGGCCCTGGACCGGCACGAGGCGCAGACCGACCTGGCCATGCGGGCCGCCTCGTACGGCATGGTCGCCTGGGCCGTCGACGGCATGGACGTCGAGGCCGTGGAACAGGCCGCCCGCCGGGCCGCCGAGGCCGTCAGGGCCGGCGCCGGGCCGCATTTCCTGGAACTGCGCACCTACCGCTTCCGCGCCCACTCCATGTACGACCCGGACCGCTACCGAGGCAAGGCGGAGGTCGAGCGGTGGAAGGAACGGGACCCCGTCGACCGGCTCCTCGACCGCATGCGCGAGGACGGCGAGCCGGTCGACGAGACGCTCGCCGGGATCGAGCGCCGGGTCGCCGCCGAGGTCGACCACGCCGTGCAGGCGGCCGAGCAGGCCCCCGAGGAGCCGGTGGAGCATCTCCTGCGCCACGTCACCAGCGCCGCGAGGGAGGCGAGTTGACCATGGGGGACGGCGGGCCGCAGGAGGCGGCGAGGACGACCTACCGGGAAGCGATGCGCGAGGCGCTCAGGGACGCCCTGCGCTCGGACGACCGCGTCTTCCTGATGGGCGAGGACGTGGGCCGCTACGGCGGGTGCTTCGGCGTCAGCCTCGGCCTGCTGGAGGAGTTCGGCCCCGCGCGCGTCCGCGACACCCCGCTGTCGGAATCCGGGTTCGTGGGTGCCGGCATCGGCGCCGCCCTGGCCGGGATGCGGCCGATCGTCGAGATCATGACCGTCAACTTCAGCCTGCTCGCCCTCGACCAGATCCTCAACAACGCCGCCACCCTGCTGCACATGTCGGGCGGCCAGCTGCCCGTACCGCTGGTCATCCGCATGACCACGGGCGCCGGCCGGCAGCTCGCGGCCCAGCACTCGCACAGCCTGGAGGGCTGGTACGCGCACATCCCCGGCATCCGCGTCCTGGCCCCCGCCACCGTCGACGACGCCCGCCGCATGCTCGCCCCGGCGCTCGCCGACCCCGACCCGGTCCTGATCTTCGAGCACGGAAGCCTCTACAACGCCTCCGGCGAACTCCTGCCCGGCACCACACCCGTGGACCTCGACCACGCCGCGATCCGCAGGCCCGGCACCGATGTCTCCCTGATCACCCACGGCGGTTCGCTGCCCAAGACCCTCGCGGCGGCGGACGAACTGGCCGCCGCGGGCATCAGCGCCGAAGTGATCGACCTGCGCACACTCCGGCCCCTCGACGCCGGGGCCGTCGCCGCTTCCGTGGCCCGCACCCACCGTGCGGTGGTCGTCGACGAGGCCTGGCGGACGGGAAGCCTCGCCGCCGAGGTGTCCGCCCGCATCGCCGAGGAGTCGTTCTACGAACTGGACGCACCCGTCGAACGGGTGTGCAGCGCGGAGGTGCCCATGCCCTACGCCAGACAGCTTGAGGAGGCCGCCCTCCCGCAGACCGCCGACATCGTCGCGGCCGCCCACCGGGCGGTGGACTGACCATGGCCGAGTTCACCATGCCCTCCCTCGGCGCGGACATGGACGAGGGCATCCTCCTGGAGTGGCTGGTGGCACCGGGCGACCTCGTCCACAAGGGCGATCCGGTCGCGGTGGTCGAAACCGCGAAGTCGACCATCGAGGTGGAGTGCTTCGCCACCGGAACCGTGGCCGAACTGCTCGTCGAACCCGGTACGACGGTGCCGGTGGGCACACCGCTCGCGCTCATCGGTGCCGGTGCCGGTGCCGGTGCCGGTGCCGAGACGTCCGGCGGACCGCCGGGGGAGGGGGAACCGCCCCGGACCCCGACGCCCCGCAAGGACGGGCAGCCGGTGGGCACGGAGCGCACCGAGAAGGCCCACAAGGCCCACAAGGCCCACAAGGCCCACAAGGCCCACAAGGCCCACAAGGCCGACAGGGTGGAGAAGGCCGGCAAGGCGGAGGAAGCCGAGAAGGCTGCCAGGACCGACAAGGCCGTCAAGGCGGAGAAGCGCCGAGCGGCCCGTCGTGCGTCGAAGAAGGGCGGGCCTGCCGAGCCGCCGCCCCCGCCTCCCGGAACCGCCGCCGCCCCGGCCCCGGCGCCGACCACCGCGCGGCAGGGCGGCCACCTGGAGGCGGGCCCCCTGGTCCGGCACCTGGCCGAGGAGAGCGGCGTCGACCTGGAGAGACTGCACGGGTCCGGCCCCGGAGGGCGGGTCACCCGGACCGACGTCGAGGAAGCGGCGGCCGCCCGGTCCGTCACCCGGCGCTCGCGCGTGCGGGCCACGCCCTTCGCCCGGCGGCTCGCCGCCGAAACGGGCGTCGACCTGGCCACGGTGCCCGGGACGGGCAGGGACTCGGCCGTCCGCGCCGTGGACGTACGCCGGGCGGCCCTCCGGCCGTCGGCTCCGGCCGCGCTCGCGCAGGCTCAGGTGTCCCCTTCCGCGGAACGTCCGCCGGACACGCAGGTGTCCCCTCGCGCGGAACGCCGGCCGGACACGCAGGGGGCCGACGAGGGGGCCGACGCCCGGGACACGGCCATGCGCCGTGCGATCGCCGGGCTGATGAGCCGTGCCAACCGGGAGATCCCCCACTACTACCTCGCCACGACCGTGGACATGGCCGCCGCGGCGGCCTGGCTGCACGAGCACAATCGGCGCAGTCCGGTCGGTGAACGGCTGCTCCCCGCCGCCCTGCTGCTCAAGGCGGCGGCCCTGGCGGCCCGGGAGGTACCCGAGCTGAACGGGTCCTGGACCGACGACCACTTCACGGCCGGCGAGGGCGTACACCTCGGCGTGGCCGTGTCGCTGCGCGGCGGAGGACTCGTCGCGCCCGTGCTGCACCACGCCGACACCCTGGCACTTCCGCGGTTGATGACGGCCCTGAAGGACCTGGTCACCCGGGCCCGTACCGGCCGGCTGCGGGGATCGGAGGTCTCGGACGCCACGATCACGGTCACCAACCTCGGAGACCAGGGTGTCGAGACCGTGTTCGGAGTGATCCACCCGCCGCAGGTGGCCCTGGTCGGCTTCGGGCGGGTGGTCGACCGGCCGTGCGCCGTCGACGGCCTGCTCGGCGTGCGGCCCGTCGTCACCGCGACCCTCTCGGCCGACCACCGGGCGACCGACGGTGCCGTCGGCGCCCGCTACCTCACGGCGGTCACCCGCCTCCTGCAGAACCCGGAGCGACTGTGAACATCGACCGAACCGAAGCACTGGACATGGTGCGGGAATCGATCTCCCGCGTCGTCCCCGACGCCGATGTCGCCGCCCTGGGGCCCGACGAGGCGTTCCGCGACGCGCTGGAGATGGACTCGCTGGACTTCCTGAGTTTCGTCGAGGTGCTCGGCGAACGGTCCGGGGTCCGCATCGAGGACGAGGACACGCCCCGGCTGACCACCCTGTCCGGCAGTGCCGACTTCCTCGTCGCCCGCTCGGGCTGACGGGCCCTCCGCGTGACGGGCCCCGCGCGACGTGTCCGCCGTGGACGCGAACCGCTCGGACCGCCTCGGCGCGGATCCCGGTGCCGTCACGGATCAGGACACGCAACAGGCCGTACCGGCGCACCACACCGACGAGCCGGCCGCGTACGGCCGGTGACCGCGAGGAGGCCCGGCGCTCCGCGCCGACGCGGCGCCGGCGACGGCCCGAGGCAGCGGCGCAGGAGGCCCTGGCGAAGCGTCTCCCGGGGTGCCCAGGCGCGGCCCGGAGCGGTGTGGCGGGCTTCTTGCTCCGCCCGGCTGTGCTCGAAGTCGCTCACGGCTGCCTTCCGGGAACGACGTTCGCCACGGGCTCACTCTCGCACCGATCAGCCGCCGTGGCCTCTGGGTCGACGCCCCGTCGGGGGCGGGCGGCCGGGACGGCGCGACAGGTCACCGACCACCGGGGAGACTGGGGAGCGGGGCCTGGTCCACTTGGAGGAGAGCGTGTGACGCGTTTCCGGGACTTCCTGACGCGGTTCCGGCCGGCGGTCTCGCCGGGCCGGGCCGCACCGGGCGGTGTCCCCGCGGACCGTTCCGCCGAACTCCGTGCCGAACTCGTACCGCCCCTGGCTCTGCTCGAACAGACGGAGGCGGAAGCCCGGCGCGTACGCGAACGGGCCGAGGCCGCCGCCGCCTCGCGCCGCCGTGCGGCCGAACAGCGGGCCGAGGCCATCGTGGCCGCGGCGCGTGAGGAGGCCCGTCAGGTGCGGGCGCGCACCGCCGAGCAGGTGCTGCGCGCGGCCGACGGCGAGGCCGCGGCGCTGCTCGCCGAGGCGGAACGTGAGGCGACCGCCGTACGCGACCGTGCCGGGAACCGGATCCCCGTGCTCGTCGACCGGGTGCTCGCCCTGGTGCTCGAGGACCTCGCGGCGGACGGGGCGTCGGCCGTGCCGTCGGGAGGCCGCCGGGCCGAGGAGTCGTCGGTCGTGCCGCCGGGAGGCCATCGGGCCCAGGACCCGTCGGCCGTGCCGTCGGGAGGCCGCCGGGCCCAGGACCCGTCGGGAGGCCACCGGGCCGGGGAGCCGGGGAGCCCGCAAAGACCACGGGCAGGGGGTTCCTGATGGGGGCGGGCCGGGTGGCGGGTGTGACCCGGGCACGGGCGCTGCGGACCAGGTGCCTGGGTGCCGAGGGCATCGGGCAGGTGGCGTCCGCAGGCGGACTCGACGACGCGCTGCGCTACCTGGCGGCCACCCCGTACCGGCGCGACGTCACCCCGGGCACCACGCCGGCCGAAGCCCAGCGGGCCGTCTCGACGACCCTGCTGTGGCATCTGCGGGTCCTCGCCGGCTGGCAGCCGGCCGACGGCACGGACGCCGTCCGGGCACTCGCCGCCGGATTCGAGATCTCCAACACCGAACACCGTCTGCGCGCACTCACGGCCGACCCGGAACCCCCGGGCGGGCAACGCCTCCACCCCCCGCCCTACCGTCTGGGCGCGCTGTCGATCGCCTGGACACGGGTCGCCGCCGCTCGTTCGCCCTCGGAACTGCGCACCGCGCTGGCGGCCTCCGCCTGGGGCGACCCCGGGGGCGACCCGCCGGCCGCGATCGCCACCGGCATGCGGGTCGCGGCCGCCCTGCGCCTCGCCGCCGCCGTTCCCGGCGCGCAGCGCTGGGCGGCGGCCCGGCTCGCCCTGCTCCTCGGGCGCGAGGTGTTCGTCGTCGGCCGCCGCCTGCCGGACGTCTCCGCCCACCGGGCGGCACGCCTGCTCGGCCCCCGAGCGGTGGCCGCCGCGTCGTACGCGGAATTCCGGCAGGCGCTGCCGGCCACCGCCGGGTGGCTGCTGGAGGACGTCGAGGACGCGGCGGGCCTCTGGCGGGCGGAGGCCCGGTGGTGGGACGCGGTCGAACGGGACGGCCGTGAACTGCTGCGCCGGGCCCGCTTCGGTCCCCAGCCGGTCGTGGGAGCCGCCGCACTGCTGTCGGCCGACGCATGGCGGACCCGCGGCGCGCTGGAACTGGCCGCACGCGGCGGTGGGCCGGGGGACCGGACCGGGGATGTGTTCGATGGTCCGGGCTGAGCCGGTGGTCCCGGTCAGGATGCGCAGGGTGGCCGTCGTGGCCCCCGAGAAGGCGCTGCGGGAGAGCCTGGTCCGGATCGCCGAGGCGGGCCGCGTCGAGATCGACGTCACCGGCGAAGGCGGGCCGCGAGCACACGGGCCCGCCGCGACGCGCCTGCGACGGCTGCGCACCGAGCCGGCCCGACCGGTCCTCAGCGGGGCTCCCCCCGACCTGGACGCCCTGGAACGCGCGGGCCGGACCGACCTCCTGGCGGGCGAGGCACAACTGGAGGAACGCCTCGGCAGCGCCGTCCGGCACGGCGAGGCCGCCGCGCTCGCCGGCTGGTGCCCCGAGGCGGAGGTGGACGCCACCGCGGCCCGCATCGCCGGTGCCGGGGGCGCGCTGCTGGTGCTGAGGACCCCGCGCGGCGTCGATCCGCCGACCCTGCTGACCGGAGCGGACGGCGCGCACCCGGCGAGAGCCGTGCGCCGCTCCTTCACCCCGCTGGTCAGCACGTACGGCACCGTGCCCTACGCCGACCTCGACCCCACCCTGCCGGCCGGGATCGTCTACGCGGTGATGTTCGGCGTGATGTTCGGCGACGCCGGGCACGGGCTGCTGCTCGTCGCCCTCGCCCTCCTGCTGCGCGCCGGCCGGCCGCGCCGGCTCGCCGCCCTGCGCCCGCTGTGGCCCTTCGTCGCCTCGGCCGGACTCGCCGCCACGCTGGCGGGGGTGGCGTACGGCGAGTTCTTCGGCCCGACCGGAGTCCTCCCCGCGCTGTGGCTGGCACCGCTGGAGGAGCCCATGCGGCTGCTGGCCGCCGCCGTCGTGCTCGGCGCCGTGCTGCTGGCCCTCGCCCACGCCGTGGGCATCGTGAACCGGTGGCGGGAGAACGGACCGGCCGCGGCCACGTACTCGCAGACCGGCATCGCCGGAGCCGTGCTTTACCTCGGTCTCGCCGCCGTCGCCGGCTGCGTGTGGCTCGGCCGGCCGGCGTTCGCCGCCGCGGGAGCCGTCATCGCCCTCACCGGCCTGGCCCTGGCCGGGGCGGGGCTGTACGCCACCACGGCGGGCGGCCCCGGCGGAGCCGTGCAGACCGCCGTCCAGCTCCTCGACACGACGGTCCGCACCGCCTCCAACGTCGTGTCCTTCGCACGGCTGGCGGCCTTCGGGCTCACCCACGCGGCGCTCGGCGCGATCGTCTGGGACGGCACGAGGGCCCTGGCGGGCCGGGGCCCGGCCGGAGTGGCCGCCGCGCTGCTGGTCCTCCTCGCGGGCAACGCCCTGGCCTTCTCGCTGGAGGCACTGGTGGCCGGCGTCCAGGCGCTGCGCCTCGAGTACTACGAACTCTTCTCCCGGCTCTTCGAGGGAGAGGGACGTCCCTTCAGACCCTGGCACCTGCCCGTCGAGCACGTCCCGGGCCCGGCCGGCGGCTCCGGGCCGCCCGCGGCGGCGGAGCCCGCCCGGCCCGGCCCGGCGAGGGAGGAGCACCCGTGACCACCTGGTTCCTGGCACTGCCCGTCATCGCGGCGGGCTTCGTCGCCGCACGCCTGGCGCTGCGGCGCTCGGGCCGCACGGCCCTGTGGTGGATGGTCGCCGCCGACGCCGTGCTCCTGGTCGCCGCCACCGTGGTGCTGACCCTGGCGCTGGGCGGCGGATCCGCACAGGCCGCGACCTCGGCGGCCCAGGACTCGGGCTCCGGCTCCGCCGCCCTGATCGGCGCCGCGATCGCGGTGGCCGCGTCCACCATCGGCGCCGGCATCGCCGTCGCCTACACCGGCGCGGCCGCCCTCGCCGCGCTCAGCGAACGGCCCGAACTGTTCGGCCGGGCCATGGTCATCGTCGGCCTGGCCGAGGGCATCGCCATCTACGGGCTGGTCGTCGCGGTCATCCTCATCGGGAAGGCGTGACCGTGGGACGCGTCGCCGCCCTCGGAGAGCGGTCGCGGGTGGCCGGCCTCGCGCTGGCCGGCGCGGTCGTCCTGGCCGCCGACGACCCCGAGGCCGTACGCCGGGCCTGGCGGAGCCTGCCGGACGGCGTCGACCTGGTGATCCTCACCCCTGCCGCGGCCGAGGCCCTGGACCGGGACCGGGACCTGGACCCCACGGTGTCCACGGGCCGCCGCCGGCTGACCACCGTGATGCCGCCATGACGTCCCGGGCCGCCGACCGCGCGACGCACGCCTGCGACCCGGGCCGGGCCGACGCCCTCGACCCGGTCCGGGCGGAGCTGCTGCGAGCCGCTCACGCCGACGCGGAGGCGCTCTTTGCCCGCGCCGGGCGGGAGGCCGCCGCCCGGCTCGGCCAGGCCGAGGACCGGGCCCGGTCCATCCTCGAGGAGGCCCGGCTGCAGGGCGAGGCCGACGGCGCCGAAGCCGCCCGGGGCCGCCTCGTCAGGGCCCGCCGGGAGGCCGGGTCCCGCACGCTGTCCGCCCGGCGCGAACCGTACGAGGAACTGCGCCGCCGGGCCGCCGAACGAGTCCGTGAACTGCGCCGGACCGACGGTTACGCCGGTCTTTGCGAGCGGCTGGAACAGCGCGCCCGCACGCTCCTCGGCCCGGACGCCGAGGTCACCGAGCCCGCCGACGGGGGAGTGATGGCCCAGGTACCCGGAAAGCTGGTCGACCTGTCGCTGACCGCCCTGGCCGACCGCGCCCTGGACAGCATGGCGGCGGAGGTGCGGACCCTGTGGGAGGAGTGAGGCAGTCCACCGGGACGGACGCGCCGGCCGGCGCCGGGCAGCCGGTCTCCCGGATCCTGCGCGTCACCGGACCTCTGGTCGAGATCGAGTACGCGCGCGGCACCGCGATGTACGACCTGGTCTCGGTCGGCCCCGCCGGACTGCCCGGCGAGGTCGTGGCCATCAGCGGCGACGTGGTCACCGTCCAGGCGTACGAGTACACCGGCGGGCTCGCTCCGGGACAGCCGGCGCTGCCCCGTGGCCGCCCGCTGTCGGTGCGGCTCGGACCGCAGCTGCTCGGGGGGATCTTCGACGGACTGCTGCGCCCGCTGGACGCCGCCGGCGACTGGCTGCTGCCGGGGACGCGGCGGACCGCGGCGGGGGAACGCACCTGGGCCTTCTCCCCCCTCGCGGCGGAGGGCGAGGAACTCGCCGAGGGGCAGCCGCTCGCCGAGGTCGCCGGCGCGGGACCGGCACGGCTGAAGGTCCTCGTGCCCCCCGGCTGCGGGGGCACGGTGACCCGGATCGCCGCTGCCGGGAACCAGGCGCAGGACGCCGTCGTGGCCGTGGTCGGCGGCACCGGCGTGGGACTGGGCGCCCTGTGGCCGGTGCGCAGGCCCCGCCCCGTGCGGGAGCGCGTCGACACCCACGAGGCACTCGACACCGGCCAGCGGGTGATCGACCTGCTCTTCCCGGTGGCCCGGGGCAGCACCGTCGCGGTGCCCGGCGGCTTCGGCACCGGCAAGACGATGCTGCTCCAGCAGATCGCCAAGTGGTGCGACGCGGACGTCATCGTCTACGTCGGCTGCGGAGAGCGCGGCAACGAGATGGCCGACGTCATCACCGAACTGGCGGAGCTCCGGGACCCGCGCACGGGCGGCCGCCTGGCGGACCGCACGGTGACGATCGCCAACACCTCCAACATGCCGATGATGGCGCGCGAGGCCAGTGTCCACACGGGGATGACGGTCGCCGAGTACTTCCGTGACATGGGCCTGGACGTGGTGGTCATCGCCGACTCGACGTCCCGCTGGGCCGAGGCGCTGCGCGAGTTCGCCTCCCGTACCGGCGCCCTGCCCGCGGAGGAGGGCTACCCGGCCGGACTGGCCTCGGCCATCGCGGCGTTCTACGAGCGGGCCGCCGCGGTGACCACACTCGGCGGGGACCGGGGCTCGGTGACCGTGATCGGCGCGGTGTCCCCGCCCGGCGGCGACCTGAGCGAACCGGTCACGGCCCACACCGAACGCTTCGTCCGCTGCCTGTGGACCCTGGACCGCGACCTCGCCTACGCCCGCCACTACCCGGCGGTCTCCTGGGCCGGCTCCTTCTCCCGGGACGTCCCCGTGCTGGCCGCGGGACACCGGGCGGCCGGGGACCCGCAGTGGTCCCGGCACCGCGACCGGGTGGGAGCGGCACTGGCGGAGGCCGACCGGCTGGCCGACCTGGTGGACCTGATCGGGATCGCCGCCCTCCCGGCGCGCGAGCGTGTCAGCGTGCTGGCGGGCCGGCTGGTGCGGGAGGGCGTGCTCCAGCAGAGCGCGCTGTCGGAGCGGGACGCGTACTGCGGGCCGGAGAAGACGGCCGCCCTGGCCGACGCCGTCCTGGCGGTCGTCGACCGCTGCCGGGAACTGGTGGACTCCGGTGTGCCGGCGGCGTCGGTCGAGGAGGTCGACTTCGGCACGCTGCTGCGCGCACGGGAGGACACCGGACCGCACGACGCCGCCGGTGTGACGGCACGGCGGGACGCCATGCTCGCCAGGCTGGGAGAGTTGCGGTCATGAGCCCGTCCGGCGGAATCGAGTACACGGCGGTGCGCGAACTCCGGGGCCCGCTCGCGGTCGTCGAGGGCGTCTCGGGGATCGGCTGGGACGAGTACGCGCACCTCACCCTCGCCTCGGGCGAACGGCGCCACGGCATAGTGCTGGACGCCGACCGCGACCTGGCCGTCGTCCAGGTGCTGGAGGGCACCGCGGGCATGGACCCGCAGGGCGTCCGCGCGGCCTTCACGGGCAGCCCGCTGCGCGTCCCGGTCGGTACGGACTGGCTCGGCCGGGTCTGCAACGGCCGCGGGGCCCCCCTCGACGACGGGCCGCCCGTGTTCGGCTCCCACCTGGCCGAGGTGGGCGGCGCCCCCGTCAACCCGGTGCGGCGCGAACCGCCGTCCGAACCGGTGCTCACCGGCGTCGGCGCCATCGACGCCCTGACCACACTGGTCCGCGGGCAGAAACTGCCGGTGTTCTCGGTGGCCGGGCTGCCGCACCTGGAACTGGCCGCCCAGATCGCCGCGCAGGCCACGGTCGGCGGCGAGGCGTTCAGCGTCGTCTTCGCGGGCATGGGGCTGACGCACGCCGACGCCTCCTCCGTCCGCGACGTCCTGGAGGAACGGTCCGCGGCCGGGGAACTGGTCCTGCTGCTGAACACCGCCGACGACCCGGTGATCGAACGGATCCTCACCCCCCGCATCGCGCTCACCGTCGCCGAACACCTCGCCTTCACCGAGGGACGGCACGTCCTGGTCGTCATGACCGACATGACGACGTACGCCGAGGCCCTGCGCGAGGTCTCCGCCGCCCGCGGGGAGATCCCCGCCCGCCGCGCCTACCCCGGCTACCTCTACAGCGACCTGGCCTCCCTGTACGAACGCTGCGGACGCATCCGCGGGCGTCCCGGCTCGGTCACCGTGCTGCCGGTGCTCACCATGCCCGCCGGCGACATCACCCATCCGGTCCCCGACCTGACCGGCTACATCACCGAGGGCCAGATCGTGCTCTCGCCCCAGACCCACGCGCGGGGCGTGTACCCGCCGCTGGACGCCCTGTCCTCCCTCTCCCGGCTGATGCGCAAGGGCGCGGGCCCTGGCCGTACCCGCGACGACCACCTCGACGTCGCGGCCCAGCTGCTGGCCGCCCTGGCCCGCGCCCGGCAGGTCCGCGACCTCGCGGACCTGGTCGGCCACGCCGCACTGAGCCCCACCGACCGCCGCTACCTCGACTTCGACGAGGCGTTCCTGCGCGACTTCGCCGACCAGCGCGGTGACGAGTCACGAAGCCTCGACGCCTCACTGGAACGCGGCTGGCGGGCCCTGCTCACGCTGCCCCGCAGCCAGCTCTCCATGCTCCCCGCCGATCTCCTCGACGCCCACGGGGCGAAGGACCTCGACCGTCCCGACGACCTCGGCCGTCCCGACGACCGCGACGCCGTCGACGAGCGTGACGGGGAGGTGCCCGGATGACCGGTGCCCGTCGTACGCCGCCCGGCCGTGCCGGACGGCTGCGGCTGCGTCGCAGCCTCGACGTCGCCGAACGCGGGGCCGGCCTGCTGGAGCGGAAGCTCCGCGTCCTGCGCACCGAGCACCGGCGGCTGCTGCAAGCGGAGGAGGCGGCCGCCCGTGCGTGGGGCGACCTGCTGTCCGAGGCCGAGACCTGGCTGCTGCGGGGCCTGCTCCTCGGCGGGGAGCAGGCCCTGGACGCGGCCGCGGCAGGCATCGGCCCCGCCGAGGTCACGGTGGGCTGGACCGCTTCCCTCGGAGTGCACCGCCCGGCCGCGGTCTCCGTGGCGGTGCCCGCCCGCACCCCCACCTCCGCCGCGCCCACCAACACGGCACTCGTCCACGCCGAGGCGGTCTACGGCCGTGCCCTGCGCGCCGCCGCCGAGTACGCCGTCGCCCACGACGCCGCCGAGCTGATGGGCGCGGAGGTCGTCAGCACCCGGCACCGGGTCCGTGCCCTGCGGCGCCACTGGATCCCACGCCTGCGGGAGGCGCTCGACCGGGCCGAGCTGACCCTGGAGCAGGCCGAGCACGAGGACGGTGTCCGGCGGCGCTGGGCGGCTCGCACCTTCGAGCGGTGACCGCTCAGGTCCGGCGCTCGCGGGATCCGCGCCTCACACCGGGACCGTGATGACGGGGCAGTGGGCGTGGTGCAGCACGCCCTGGCTCACCGAGCCGAGGACCATGCCGCTGAAACCCCCGTGCCCGCGGGTGCCGACGACCAGGCCCAGGGCGTGTTCCGAGGCCTCCGTCAGGACCTGCACGGGGTGGCCCCGGACGACCTCGTGGTGCAGTTCCACTCCCGGATACCTCGCGGTCCGGCCCGCGACCGTCTCCGACAGCACCCGGCGGCACTCCTGCACGGCGGCGTCCTCGTCCAGCACGCCGAGGAGCGGCGGATGCCACACGTACAGGGCCCTGAGGACCGCTCCGCGCAGGGCCGCCTCCTCGAACGCCACGTCCACCGCCGCCGCCGCGTGCGGACTGCCGTCGACACCGACGACGAAGTACGGGGGCTCCTCGGTGACGTGCTCCGGCTCGGGAAGGACGACGACGGGGCAGGGAGCGTGGGCGGACACCGGGAGCGCCACGGAGGCGGAGGTGAACAGTTCGCGCCGGGTACTCAGGTGCCAGGAGCCCACCACGACCAGGGAGGCCTTCCCCGCCTCCTCGCGCAGCACCCACGCCGGCTCTCCCTCCGCCAGCACCGTCGACACCTCCACGGCCGGCTGCCGGGACTCCACGAAGGCGACCGCCTCCTCGAGGGTCCTGGCCCCCGCCTCGTGCAGCGTGCGGTTCCACTCCTCCCAGGACGCCCGCGCCTCGCCCGTGCGGTATCCGCCCGTCGGCACACCCTGGGCGTGGACGAGCCGCACCGGCAGACCACGGCGTTCGGCCTCGTCGGCGGCCCAGGCGAGGGCCAGCCGCTTCGAGGGATCCGGGTCGACGCCCACGACGATCGGCTCACGCCCGTGCGCACCACTCATGGCACCTCCAGCAGATTCCCGTGCCGCCGTCCGTTGCCTGTCCTTCCCAGCGTGACCGCACTCGTCGGGGGCCGCCACGGCACCGCCCCGCGGGGCACGCCGCCGCAGCGGCTCACCGCGCCTCCTGCGCGCCGGTGTCGTCCGGCCCGGGCCGGACGGTGAGGTGGGGCTCGACGTCCACGACGCCCTCCACGGCGCGTACGAGGCGTACGGCGACCGGGACGAGCGAGGTGTCGCGAATGTGCCCGCGGAGGGTGACGACCCCCTCGTGCACGTTCACGTGGATGGCGTGGCTGAAGCCCGGGAAGAGGTACGACACCACGGTGCGCCGGACTTCCTCCTCGATGTCGTCGTCCGGACGCAGGAAGACCTTCAGCAGATCGGCCCGGCTGACGATGCCCTGGAGCATGCCGATGTCGTCGACCACGGGCAGACGCTTGACGTGCCGGACGGCCATGATCCGGGCGGCCTGCGCCAGCGTGACGTCGCCGTGGACCGTGATCGCGGGAGCGCTCATGAGCTCCGCCGCCGTGGCCGCCCCGGCCTTCGCCACGTCGGACAGCCGTTGGCGTTCCTCGACGAGGCCCTGGTCGCCGTCGCGGAACTCCTCCTTGGGCAGCAGGTCGGCCTCGGAGACGACGCCGACCACCCGGTCCTCGCCCTCGAGGACGGGCAGGGCACTCACCTTCCACTGCTCCATGGTCCGGACGATCTCCTTGAAGGGCGCGTCACGGCCGACGGCCACGACCGTCGGGGTCATCACGTCGCTCACGATGTGCGGGGTCTGCGGCACTGCCGAGCACCTCGTTCCGTTGTGTCTCGTTCCGCCTGGTCAGGGAACCTCGCCCGCACCGTGCGGCGCGTACAGGTCGAGCAGTCGCACCCGGGCGGACCTGAGCCGGCGCGCGAGCACGCCGGAGACGTAGGTGCACAGCTCGTGATCCAGCCCCGGATCCTTCGCGCACATCTCACGGACCGCCGCCGCGTCGAACTCGTAGGCACGCACCGGGCTGTCGGCCTCCGCCCCCAGGTGCCACCGGTGGGGAGGGACCAGCCAGGACCAGCCCAGCAGCTTTCCGGCACCGAGGGTCTCGACGACCGCCGGCCGCTGACCGGGCACGCGCAGGTCGAGTGCCACCGTGCCCGTGTGGATGATCCAGAAGCGGTCGGCCACGCCGCCCTCGTCGAAGATGCGCTCGCCCGCCGCGAACGACACCTCGTGCGCGAGCGCCATGAGCTGCTCGCCGTGCTCTTTGCTCAGGGCGCCGAAAACGCCGGTCCTCGCCACCACGATGGACTCCCTTCTCCGTGACCTCGACGGGGGATACGGACTCCGGTCCGGTCACCGAGGTCTCGGCACGCGGCCGACGCGCGGGCCGACGCGCGGCCGGGGCGGGGACCGGGACCCGGTGGCCGCCCGCTCCCGGCCGCATGACTCCACCATCGCCGCAAACAGGCCCGGCGCAACCCGGACGGGGGACGGCGGCCGCGGACCACCCCCGACGACGCGGGTGCCGTACCGCCGGCGCGGTGGGCCCGTCCGCGGCCGCCCGCTGCTCGGTGACGCGGACCGCGAGCGCCGGGCGGACGGCGGCGGCGCGTCGGCCCGATCGTGGCCAGGAGCGACGCGGCGAAGGCGGCCGCCGCCAGGCCGCCGATGCCGCTCCAAGCGACGACGGCATCGAGGTCGGTGCCGGCCGGGGTGCCCGCCACCGAAGGCGCCGGGCACGCGATAACGGCGCGATAGGTGGCTCATATCCACCGCCAGCACAGTGGATCCGAACTCGCCGGCAGCGCCGGTCCCCCCGACAACCGACTGAGGTGACAGCCGTGAGCATCGACGCGCAGACGATCGTGCACACCATCCTGGCCGAGGACCTGGAGGTCGACCCCGGAGAGATAGCCGACGACGTCAGCCTGCGCACGCTGGAGCTGGACTCGCTGGCCGTCGCCGAACTGATCGTCCGCATCAAGGAGGAGACGGGCATCGACCTGGAGGGCGAGGAGACCCGCATGGCCGACCTCACCGTCGGGGACATCGTCGCCCTGGCCGGATCGGGTCGGGAAGCGGCGTGACCGACGGGCCCGTCGCCATCACCGGCACCGGACTGGTGACGCCGGCCGGCACCGACACCGACTCCACCTGGGACGCGCTGTGCGAGGCCCGCTCCCTGGAGTCCGGGGACCCCGAGCCGCTGGAGGGCACCGGCGTCCGGCACAGCCTGCGGGTGCCGCCCCTGCGCCCCGGACAGCTGGAAGGGCGGGGAACGGCACGCACCGACCCGTTCATCCGCTTCGCCCTCGCCGCCGTCGACGAGGCCCTGGCCGCCTCCGGCCTCGACTCCGCAAGCTGGGACGGCAGCCGGGTCGGCGTCGTCGTCGGCTGCGGTCTCGGCGGCACGACGACCCTGCACGAGCAGCACGAGCGGCTCGCGCGCGGTGGCCCCGGGATCGTCTCCCCGTACCTGCACCCCCGCTCACTGACCAACATGGCGGCGGGCGCCGTCAGCCTGCGCCACGGCATCACCGGACCCAGCCACACCGTGGTGGCGGCCTGCGCCTCCGGCGCGGTGGCGCTCGGCCTCGGCAAGACCCTCCTGGACGCGGGCCTGTGCGACACGGTGATCGCCTGCGGCACCGACGCCGGGGTGACCCCCGTGGTGGTGTCCGGCTTCGCCCGCATGGGCGCCCTGTCCGCGCAGAAGGGGCCCGACGCCTCCCGGCCGTTCGCCGCCGACCGCGACGGGTTCGTCATCTCCGAGGGCGCCGCCGCCGTGGTCATGGAGAAGCCCGCCAAGGCACGTGCCCGCGGCGCCGAGGTGCTCGGCCGGCTGCTCGGCTACGGCAGCACCTCCGACGCCCACCACCCCACCGCCCCGCGTCCCGACGGCGCGGGCGCCGAGGCCGCCGTGCGCCAGGCCCTGGAACAGGCCCGCCTGAGCCCGGCCGACGTCGGGACGGTCAACGCCCACGGCACCTCCACCCCGGCGAACGACCTGACCGAGAGCCGGCTCATCGCGCGGCTGTTCCCGCACGGCCCGTCGGTCACCGCCAACAAGGGACTCCTCGGCCACACCCTCGGCGCGGCCGGAGCCATCGAGGCGGTGCTGACCCTGCGCAGCCTGCGCACCGGCATCCTGCCGCCGATCGCGCACACCGAACGGCCCGACCCGGAACTGCCCGAGCTGGACCTGGTCCTGGGCGGCGCCCGCCGGCACGGCGCCACCGTCGCCCTGAGCACCTCCTTCGGGTTCGGCGGCAGCAACTGCGCCCTGCTGCTCGACGCCTGACCCACCGCCGCCACCGAACCGAGCGACCCGTTCCTGGGGGAGTCCATGACGCAACGCGAAGAAGAACTGGCCCGGGTGCTCGCCGGGCCCGAGTTCACCCCTGTGCGGCCGGCCGGCCAGGGCCTTTACGACTACAGCCTGCTGACGCTGCGCCGGGCACGACTCCTGAACCGGGCAGGGCTGACCGCCAACTCCCTCTGGCTGGGCCGCGGGGACGGCGCCGACTTCCCCGGCTTCCTGCGCACCATGGGCTGGATCGGCGCCTACGACCTGTCCCTGCTCAACGTCCTGGTCTCGCACCAGATCGCCGGAGACGCGCTGCTGAGCCACGGCGGCCCCGGCCAGGTCCGGTCCTACGGTCCGGAGATCGACCGGATGGCGAAGGTGTACTGCTTCGCCGCCTCCGAACTGCACGCCGGCTCCGACCTGAAGCGGGTACGCACCACGGCCGTCTACGACCCCGACGAGCACACCCTGGTCCTGAACACCCCGAGCGCCGCCGACGCCAAGGTGTGGATCGGCAACAGCCTGCACACCGGTGACGTCGCCATGGTCCTGGGCCGGCTGGAGGTCGCCGGCCGCGACGAGGGCCACCACTGGTTCCGGGTGCCGCTGCGCGAGGGCGGCCGGACGCTGCCCGGGGTGCGCATCGGCCGGGCGGAACCCAAGGGCGGCGTGACGGCCAACCAGACCGGACTGCTGACCTTCACCGACTGCCGGCTGCCGCTGTCCGCGCTGATGGACCGGTGGGCCACCGTCGGCCCCGACGGCGCCTACAGCTCCCCGCTGCCCCGCCACCGGCGGTTCGAGGAGTGCCTGGCCACCTTCACCCACGAGCGGCTCTTCCCGTCCGTGGGCGCCGCCCACGCCCAGCGTCTCGCCTGCGCGGTCACCACCCGGTTCGCCGTCGTCAAACACGCCTTCGGCGCACCGCTGATCGGCCACGCCCACTACCGCATGCGGCTGACCACCGCCGTGGGCCGGGCGCTCGCCGCCCGGCACGCCATGGAGGCCCTCACCTCCGTCGCCGTGACCCGCGCCGCCCGGGAACGCCCCGCCCGCGACCAGGTGGTGCACGCCCTGATCTCCTGCGGCAAGTCCGGCTGCACCGCCGACGCCCGGCACACCCTCGCCGAGACCCGCGAACTCTGCGGCGGCCTCGGCTACCACGACGACAACCAGATCGCGCCCCTGCTGCACGACTACGAGATCGCCGTCACCTTCGGCGGCGACAACACCGTCCTCGGCTACCAGGCCTCGCGCTACGCCCTGCGCCACCGCGAGGACTTCGACGCCGTCCTCGACGACACGGTCGCCGCGTCCGGCGGCGCGGACCCGGTGCTGAAGCTGCGCCGGATCTGCGACGCCCTGCTCGACCACGTCGAACAGTCCGGCCCCGGCGAGGCCAGCAACCGGTGGGCGCGCGCCGTCTACCAGACGCTGGCGCTCGGGCACTGGTACGCCCACCCCGAGAGCTCCCCGGGCGCCCGGCTGAGGGGCCAGTACGCGGCCGGCTGCCTGCTGGAACACGCGCTGACCGGGCTGCGGGCCGGGATCCTCGATTCCGCCGCGGTGCTCCGGCTGGAGGAGACCCGCCAGGCCGCTGCCGCCGCCCCGGCGGACGGGCCGGAACTGCTCGACGCCCTCGCCGTCCCCGAGGCGCTGATCACCGCGCCCATCGCCCGCCCTGACTTCGCCGAACGCCACGTGATCGCGGCCCACGAGCACCTCGGGGCCGCCGTCGCGCCCACGGCCGCACCGGAAGGAGGCACCCTCGCATGACCGGTCCGTACCCCGCTCCGGCCGCCGTCGTCACCGGCCTCGGCACCTGTCTGCCGGAGACCGTCGTCACCAACGACGACCTCTCCCGCCACCTGGACACCGACCACGCCTGGATCCACAGCCGCACCGGCATCGCACGCCGTCACCGGGCCTCGCCCGGCACCGGCACCGGAGACCTGGCCGTCGCCGCCGGCGCCGCCGCGCTGAAGTCGGCCGGCCGGGACGACTGCGACCTGGTCCTGCTGGCCACCACCACACCGGACCGGCGCTGCCCCGCCACCGCCCCCACGGTGGCCTCCCGGCTCGGCCTGGAGGCAGCCGCCTTCGACCTGTCGGCCGTGTGCTCCGGCTTCGTCTACGGGCTCTCCGCGGCGGCCGCCATGGTCACCTCCGGAACCTGCGAACGCGCCCTGGTCATCGGCGCCGATGTCTACTCGTCCATCGTCGACCCGACCGACCGCACCACCGCCGTCGTCTTCGGCGACGGCGCCGGAGCGGTCGTCCTGGAACGCGGAACGCGGGACGCGCCCGGCGCGCTGCTCCACTGCGAACTCGGCAGCGACGGCACCGGAGCGGACCTGATCACCATCCCGCCCGGCGGCGACCACCTGACCATGCAGGGCCGCGCCGTGTACACCCGCGCCGTGACCACGATGACCGGGTCGGCCCGGTCGGTGGCCCGGGCAGCGGGCTGGAGCCCCGACGACATCGACGCCTTCGTCGGGCACCAGGCCAACCAGCGCATCCTCACGTCCGTGGCCAAACGCCTGGGGCTGCCCGCCGAGCGCGTCGTCTCCAACATCGCCGACGTCGGCAACACGGCCGCCGCCTCCATCCCGCTCGCCTTGGCCGACGCGGCCGCCGACGGCCGGATCCGGCAGGGCGACCGCCTCGTCCTGACCGCCTTCGGCGGCGGCCTCACCTGGGGCTCCGCGGCACTCGTCTGGCCCGACACGGAAGCCGTGTGCGACGTACGGGCGTGAGCCCGCCCTCCCGACCGTCGGCCGGACACCGCACCACCCGCGCACTGTCACCGGAACGCACTGCCATCGAAACGCACTGCCACCGATACGGAAGGACCCAGCGGTGCCCAAGGTACGGATCGCGATCGTCGGCGCGGGCATGGGCGGACTCGCCGCGGCCGCCGCCCTGACCCGCGCGGGCCACGAGGTGCGGGTCCACGAACAGGCCGCCGCCCTCGGCGAGGTCGGCGTGGGCATGCACCTGACCCCCAACGGCACCCGCATCCTGCAGCGCCGGGGCCTCCACGACCGCGAGCCCCTGGCCTCCCGGGGGCGCGGCGCGATCACCCTCCTCGGCGACGCCGCCCACCCGATGCTGCCGCACCACGGCCAGGGCGTCGGCCGGGCCGTCGAGGACGCGGCCGTCCTCGCGCACTTCCTCGGCGCCCCGCACCCGCCGCGCGCCCGTGCCGGCGACCGGCGCGGGCGGATCGCCGAGGCGCTGCACCGCTACGAAGCCGTCCGCCGCCCGCACACCACCCGCGTCCAGCTCGGCTCCCGCGACGGCGGCTCACAGCGGCTGCGCGCGACCCCGCCGACCGGCTCCGCGTCGCCGAGCTGCCGCGCGGCGTCGACGGTGTGGCCGACGTCCTCGACGACACCGGCAAGAAGGAGCACGGCCTCGACCACGAACGCGTCGGCGAGCTCGTGGCCGTCGCGGCGCCCGACTCCTGGTTCACCTGCTACTACTGGCTCGACGACACCCGGGCCCCGGACCTCGCCCGCACCGTCGACATCCACCGCAAACCCGGCTACGACCCGGCCGAACTCGCCTCCGACCACACCGATCCGCTGGTGAGACTGCGCGCCGCGACGGCACCGGCCCGCAAGAAGCTCGGCCTGCGCCACACGATGAACGTCGTCCCACTGGACGGCTCCCGGGTCCGCGGCAGCCACGGACGCCTGCCCGACGACCCCCGTGACGCCCCCGTGCTGCTGGTCTCCGACCCCGGCGCTCCCGCCCGCGAGGCCATCGCCGCCACCGACGTCAAGGACCTGCTCCTGGAACTGGCCGGACTGCGCCCGTGATCTGCCGGAAAACCGTTCCGAGTGAATTCTGGAAACGGCCGGCCATGCTCAACCGATACGCGGGCGATAACGCATCGCCCTAACGTCCGGAGTGCACCCGATAACGATGTGGACGGAGGCCGCCTGACGATGGCTGCGAATACCGGACGCACGACTGCGCCCTACGAAACGACCCTCACCGGGCAGGAAGCGCAGCTCGTCGAGGAAATAGCTTGGAAACTCGCCAACCGGACCTCGGGCATGCCCGACGATCCGGAATGGGTGGCGGCCGCCCGCAATTCCTGGCATGAATTGCCGGTGGCGCTGCGCCGCATTCTCGCTGAATTCCGCCGCGACTCCGGCCCCCAGGGCGCACTGGTCGTGCGCGGGCTCCCGGTCGAGGCGGTGGAACTCCCGCCGACTCCCGGCGTCAACGGCTCCGTCCAGCGTGAGCCCTCCCTCGCCGCCGCGATCCTGCTCATGGTCGCCAGCGGGCTCGGCGACCCCGGCGCGTTCCGGCCCGAGAAGGGCGGCGCGCTCGTCCAGGACGTCGTGCCCGTGCCCGGCATGGAGGAGTTCCAGGGCAACGCCGGCTCCACGCTGCTGACCTTCCACAACGAGAACGCCTTCCACGAGCACCGCCCCGACTTCGTCATGCTGCTGTGCCTGCGTGCCGACCCCGAGGGCCGGGCCGGGCTGCGCACCTCCTGCATCCGGCAGGTGCTGCCGCTGCTGCCCGAGGAGACGCTGCGGACCCTGTGGGCGCCGGAGTTCGTCACCGCCCCGCCGCCCTCCTTCGGCCTCGGCGACGTCGAGACCCCGCCGGCCCCGGTGCTCTCCGGGGATCCGCACGACCCCGACATCCGCGTCGACATCGCCGCCACCAGCCCCGTCACCGCACGGGCCGCCCAGGCGCTGCGCACCCTCCAGGACCACTTCGACCGCACCGCGGCCACCCACCGCCTCACGCCCGGCGAGCTGGCGATCGTCGACAACCGGGTCACCGTGCACGGCCGCACCGAGTTCACCCCCCGCTACGACGGCACCGACCGCTGGCTGCAGCGCACCTTCGTGCTGAGCGACCTGCGCCGTTCCCGCGCACTGCGCCCGGCCGACGGCTACGTGCTCGGCGCGGCCGGCTGACCCGTCGTACGGCGAACCGACCGAACCGAGACACGTAAGGGAGAGCGATGACCAGCACGCAGACCAGGGAGCGGCCCGCCGCCGCGCGGCCGCAGGCGACGGCGCCCGGCGCCGGGGCGGCAGGCGCCCCCGCCTCAGGCGTGGGTCTGCGCTCCCTGCTGCCCCACCTCAAGGGCCACTGGCCGACCCTGGGCGTCGTCGCCCTGCTGTCGCTGGCGACGACCCTGCTGACCCT
Source organism: Streptomyces sp. NPDC088766 (assembly GCF_044750845.1). Lineage (NCBI taxonomy): Bacteria > Bacillati > Actinomycetota > Actinomycetes > Kitasatosporales > Streptomycetaceae > Streptomyces > Streptomyces sp. NPDC088766. The sequence continues at coordinate 37,217 of NZ_JBIVKQ010000039.1, forward strand.
CAGCCAGCCGGTGCTGATCCGGGACGTGCTGACCCGCATGGAGGCCGACGAGGCCGTGGGCGGTCTCGTCGGCCTGCTGCTGGCCGCCCTGGTGGCGGCGGCCGTGCTCACCGGCTTCCGCGACTACATGCTCCAGCGGGTGGCCGAGGGCCTGGTCCTCGGCACCCGCCGCCGGCTGGTCGCCCGCCTGCTGCGGCTGCCCATCGCCGAGTACGACCAGCGCCGCACCGGGGACCTGCTGTCCCGCGTCGGCGCCGACACCACCCTGCTGCGGGCCGTGGTCACCTCCGGGCTGTTCGACATCGTCACCAACGTCCTCATGGTGGGCGGCTCCGCCGTCATGATGTTCCTCATCGACCCGACGCTGTTCGGGGCCACCGCCCTGGGCCTGGCCACCGGTGTCGTCGCGGTGGTGGGGCTCTCCCGCCGGGTGCGCGGCGCCTCCCGGGCCGCCCAGGACCGCGTCGGCGAGATGACCTCCGCGGTGGAACGCGCCATCTCTGCCGTGCGCACCATCCGGGCCAGCGGAGCCGAACACCGCGAGGCACAGGCCGTCGACGGCTACGCCAAGGGCGCCTACGACGCCGGCCTGCGCATCGCCACCCTGCAGGCGCTGATCAACCCGGTCACCTCCACCACCGTCCAGCTGGCGTTCCTGGTGGTGCTGGGCATCGGCGGCGCACGGGTGGCCTCCGGCGCGATCGAGGTCGGTGACCTGGTCTCCTTCCTGCTGTTCCTGTTCACGCTCTGGTTCCCGCTCGGCCGCGCGCTCAACGCCTACTCCCGCCTCCAGACGGGCCTCGGCGCCCTGCACCGCATCGAGGAGGTGCTCACCCTGCCCCAGGAGTCGGACCTCGCCGACCCCCCGGCCGCCACCGCGCTGTCCGTGCGGGAGCGGACCGCGCCCGCCGCCGGCGGCACCGCGAGCGCCCCGTTGCCGCCCGCGATCGAGTTCGACCACGTCGCCTTCGGCTACGCCGGCGGCGAGACGGTACTGAAGGACGTGTCCCTGGTGGTGCCGCGCGGCACCCGGACCGCGCTCGTCGGCCCGTCCGGCGCGGGCAAGTCCACGCTGCTGTCCCTGGTGGAGCGGTTCTACGACGTCACCTCGGGCACCGTCCGCGTCGACGGAAGCGACGTGCGCGAACTGCCGCGGCCCCTCCTGCGCCACAGGCTCGGCTACGTCGAGCAGTCGGCGCCCGTGCTGGCCGGAACCGTCCGGGACAACCTCGCCCTGGCCGCACCCGACGCCACCGACGAGGACATGCGCGAGGTGCTGCGCTCGGTCAACCTGGAGAACGTGATCATGCGGGCTCCGCTCGGCCTCGACACCCAGGTCGGCGAGGGCGGTGTGCTGCTGTCCGGCGGCGAACGCCAGCGGCTGGCCCTGGCCCGCACCTTCCTGGCCGCCCCGCCGATCATGCTGCTGGACGAGGCGACCAGCAACCTGGACGCCCGCAACGAGGTCCTGATGCGGGACGCGATCGGCTCCGTCACCGCCGACCGCACCCTGCTCGTGGTGGCGCACCGGTTGTCCACCGTCGTCGACAGCGACCAGATCGTGGTCCTCGAACGCGGCGAGGTCGTCGCCGCCGGCCGGCACGACGAACTCACCGACAGCAGCCCCCTCTACCGCGAACTCGCCGCGCACCAGCTCCTCATCAAGTAGTCCGCCGCACGGCACATCACGAAGCGGCACAACACGAAGGGGCACGACGCGAAGGGGCACGACGCGAAGGGGCACGACACGAAGGGGCCTCCCGGCCGACGGCCGGGAGGCCCCTTCGCGTGCCCCGAGGGGTTCCCTCAGCCCGCGAGGCGCATCACCCGCTCGCGCACCGCCTCCCACGCGGCGTCCAGCCGCGCGGCGCGGGCCACGGACACCTCGTCCGTGAACCGGCTGTGGGCGCGCCGCTCCCGGTACAGCAGCAGGGTCAGGTTGACCAGGAACGGCACCATGCCCTCCCGGGCGTCGTCGAGACGTTCCACCTCGGCCTCGATCCGCTCGCGGGCACCGGGGACGTCGCCCAGCAGCAGCCACAGCTGGGCCAGGTCGAGGCAGGGCAGGAACACGGCAGCGCTCGCCCAGTCGATGAGCGTGTACTTCCGGCCGGTGCGCATCACGTTCGCCAGGACCAGGTCGCCGTGGCCGAACTCCCGGGACTCACCGGCGAGTTCCAGCATGTGCACCAGGGCCGCCTCGTGCCGTTCGTCGAGATCCTTGCGCTCCAGGACGCCGTCCACCAGCGGGCGGTAGTCGACCCGCCAGCTCTCCGGCACGTCGGGACGCCACGGGCGCAGCCGCCGCACGGCCTTGAGCACCCCGGTCAGGTCCCGCTCCGCCAGCGGCGGGGCCGGGAACCGCTCCGGCGCCAGCACCGTGCCCGGCAGCCGCTCCGTCACCAGCACCGCACGCCCGGCGTCCGCGGCCAGCCGCCGCGGCACCCGCACCGGCGGGCGCTCCCGGTCGAAGAGGTCGTAGGCCTCGATCTCGCGCAGGCACTGCCGGCGCCAGTCGGGGGTGCGCACCTTGGCGATCACCTCGGTGCCGCGCAGCACGCCGGCCACCACCAGGGAGGTGCGGCTGCGGTGGACGACGGCGGTCGGCTCCAGCCCCGGGCACACCTCGTGCACCAGGGCCATCAGCGCCAGCTCGTCGACGGTCGGTTCGAACGTCTTATCGATCTGCGTCAAGGGAGTTCTCACCGCCCCAGGAATTCGGTGATCAGCTTGTTGACGGCGTCGGGCGCCTCCAGATAGCCGTAGTGCCCGCAGTCGGCCACGACCTCGAACTCCGCGCCCGGGATCGCCTCGGCGACCTCCCGGCCCAGCACCGGAGGGGCGATCAGGTCGTCCTGGAAGGCGATGACCCGGGTCGCCGCCCGGATGCCGCGGTAGGCCGGACGCCGGTCGGGCATGGCACCCACCGCGAGCTGAGCACGGTGACCGGGACCCGACACCCGCGTGAGCTCCAGCACGTCCAGCCAGTCGCGCGCCCGCTGGTCGTCGTCGAGGGTGCGCGGAGAGAGATTCTGCAGGGCTTGCACCACCGCCTCGTACGCGGCGGGCAACCGCACCCCGTTGTCGTACAGCTCCGTCTCCGCCCGGCACAGCGCCTCGCGCAGGACGTCCGAACGGCCTCGGGTGGCCATCAGCACCAGCCGGTCGACCAGTTCGGGCCGGGACACGGCGAGCTCCTGCGCGATGTGCGCGCCCATCGAGATCCCCACCACCGGGCACGGGCCCAGCCGCAGTTCCTCGATCAGCGCCGCCGTGTCGGCGACCAGGTCGTCGATGCCGAACCCGTCCGCGCCCTCGTCGCTGGGCGCGATCCCGCGGTTGTCGAAGCTGATCACCCGGAACCCGGCGGCGACCAGCGCCGGCACCTGGTGCAGGTGCCAGGCCCGGCCGCTGCCGCCCGAGCCCATGACCAGCAGCACGGGCGGGGCCGACGTCCCGCCGCCGGGGGGTGCGTTGTCGTAGTAGTGGAGCCGGACTCCGTTGACGTCTAGGAAGGGCATGGCGGTGCCTCCGGGGGATCGTGGAAGAAGGGACAGGGAAGGAAGGCGGAGCGGCGCCCTGAGACGGCGCCGCTCCGCCGGTGGTTCAGCCGATCCGCTCGGCCAGTGCCTCGGCGATCCGGGCGAGCGCGGCGTCGGACTGCACGAGGCCGAGGTGGTCGGCGTCGACGTCGACCCGGTCGATACGGCCCGACACGTACGGCCGCCACGACTCGTGATCCCGGCGCGCGAGCTTCTCGCCCGGCACCCGCGTCGCCGCCACCACCAGCACGTCGCCGTCGTGGCGGGGCGGGGTGTGCCCGCGCATCAGCCGGGCGTTGTTCATGAACACGGCGAGCACTGCGGCCAGTTCGGACACGTCGAGCCGGCCCATCGGGTCACCGGTGGCCTGCAGGAACGACCGGTAGCGGGCCACCGGGAAGGTGCCCGACGCCAGCTCGGCCTCCTCCCGCCCGGTGAGTTCGAAGCCCGCGTCGCGCAGGTTGTGCGCGAAGACCTCCGCCAGCTCGGGCTCCGGGCCGGCGCCGGCCCGCCGCGGATAGGCGTCCAGGAACGCCAGCAGCTCCACCTGCTGCCCGCGCGCCCGCAGTTCGGCCGCCATGGCGAAGGCCACGTTGCCGCCCAGCGACCAGCCCAGCAGCCGGTACGGCCCCTCGGGCTGGGCCCGCCGGATCAGGTCGACGTACTCGGCCGCCATCTCCTCCAGCGTCGCGGGCAGGCCCCCATCCCCGTCCAGGCCCGCGGCCTGGACGCCGTACACCGGGACGTCCGCGGGCAGATGGCGCACCAGACCGGCGTAGCACCAGCTCATCCCCGAGCCCGGGTGGACGCAGAACACCGGCCGGGCCGAGCCGGCCGCCCGCAGCGGCAGCAGCCGTTCCATCGGCTCGCGGTCGCCGCGCGAGGCCAGCCGCGCCGCGAGCTCGGCGGCCGACGGCGCCGCGAACAGATCCCGCACGGCCACCTCGACCCCCAGCTCGGCGCGGACCCGCTCGGCCAGCCGGACCGCGAGCAGCGAGTGGCCGCCCAGATCGAAGAAGCCGTCGTCGGGCCCCACCAGGTCCAGGCGCAGCACCTCGGCGAAGAGCCGGCACAGCACCTCCTCGCGCGGGCTGCGCGGGGCGCGGCCGCCCCCGGCACGGAACTCCGGCGCGGGCAGCGCACGGTGGTCCAGCTTGCCGTTGGCGGTCAGCGGCAGCCGGTCGAGGACCACGAACGCCGCGGGCACCAGATACTCGGGCAGCACCTCGCGGATCTGCCCGCGCAGCGCCGCGCCGTCCACGACCGCGCCGTCCTTCGGCACCACGTACCCGACCAGCCGCCGCTCGCCCGGGGTGTCCTCACGGACCAGTACGGCGGCCTGCCGCACCCCGGGCCGGCCCGCCACGACCGCCTCGATCTCGGCCGGCTCCACGCGCATGCCGCGCAGCTTGACCTGGGTGTCGGTGCGGCCCAGGTACTCCAGCTGCCCGTCCGCCCGCCAGCGCACCAGGTCACCGGTGCGGTACATCCGCCCGCCCGGCGCCCCGAAGGGCCCGGGCACGAACCGGGAGGCCGTCAGGCCCGGGCGGCCCAGATAGCCGCGGGCGAGCCCGGGGCCCTGGACGTACAGTTCCCCCGGCACGCCGGGGGCGACCGGCTGCAGGGCGGTGTCCAGCACGTAGACGGCGGTCTCGGCGATCGGGCCGCCGATCGGCGGGGCGACGGAGCCGGTCAGCGGGCCGCTCATGGTGGCGCACACGGTCGCCTCGGTCGGGCCGTAGGAGTTGAGCATCAGCCGCCCCGGGGACCAGCGTGCGACCAGCTCCGGCGGGCAGCTCTCGGCGGCGACGACCAGCGTCATGCCGGCCGGCAGCGCCCCCTCGGGGATCAGCTGGAGCACACCGGGCGTGATCGCGGCGTGCGTGACCGACTCCCGCACCGCCAGCTCGGCCAGCTCCCGTCCGGGGGTGAGCTCCGGCGGGGCGACGACGAGGGTGGCCCCCGTCAGCAGACCCATCGTCAGTTCCCAGAAGGCGCCGTCGAAGCCGGGGGAGAGGTGGTGCAGCACCCGGCTGCCGGGCTCCACCCCGCACTGCTCGGTGAAGATGTCCACCAGACCGGGCAGGCCCGCGTGGGTCACGGCCACGCCCTTGGGGCGGCCCGTGGTGCCCGAGGTGTAGATGACGTACGCGGGGTGCGCCTGCCGCAGCGGCGCGAGCCGGTCGGCGTCGGCCAGGTCGGCCGAGCCGGCCCGCTCCAGCTCCGCGAGCACCTCGGACGAGTCCACGACGACGGCCGGTACGTCCGTCGCCGGGAGCTTCGCCCCGGCCCCCCGGGTGGTGACCAGCGCCACCGGTGCGGCGTCCGCCAGCGTGCCGGTGATCCGTTCGCCCGGGTGCCCCGGATCGAGGGGCAGGTAGGCGGCGCCCGCCTTGGCCACCGCGAGGACCGCGACGGCCAGGTCCGCCGAGCGCGGCAGCGCCAGCGCCACCAGCCGCTCGGGACCGGCACCGCGCGCCACGAGCAGCCGGGCCAGCCGGTTGGCGCGCGCGTTCAGCTCGGCGTAGCTCAGCGCGACGCCGTCGAGCACCAGCGCCTCGGCGCCGGGCCGCGCACGCACGTGCTCCTCGAAACGCTCCGGCAGCGTGGCCGGGGCGAGGCCCCTGGCGGTGGCGTTCCACTCGTGCAGCACCCGCCGCCGCTCCTCGGCGCCGAGCACGTCCAGCCGGCTCAGCGCCGTACCGGGCCGGGCCGCCGCGTCGGAGAGCAGGCGCGTGAACCGGTCGGCCAGCGCCTGTGCCGTCGACCGGTCGAACAGATCCGTGCTGTAGTCCAGGACGCCCGCCATCCCTGCGGGCGTGTTGTCCTCGGCCCGCCGCTCCACCACCGAGAAGCCGAGATCCACCTTGGCCGCGGTCGCCGTGCCGCCGAGCCCGGACACCACCAGGCCGCCCGGCAGCGGCGGCAGCCCGGCCGTGTCGATCGCGCGCGGGCCGGCGTTCTGCAGGGCCAGCACCACCTGGAAGAGGGGGTGGTGGGCCAGCGAGCGGGCCGGGTTGAGGACTTCCACCAGGCGTTCGAAGGGGAGGTCCTGGTGGGAGTAGGCGGCGAGGTCGGTGGCGCGGACCCGGCTCAGCAGCTCGCGGAAGGTGGGATCGCCGGCGGTGTCGGTCCGCAGGACCAGGGTGTTGACGAAGAAGCCGACGAGCTGGTCGGTGGCGTCGTCGGTACGTCCGGCGACGGGGGTGCCGACGGGGATGTCCTGACCGGCGCCGACCCGGGTGAGCAGGGCCGCCAGTGCCGCCTGCAGCACCATGTGCAGCGTGGTGTCGGTGGAACGCGCCAACTCGGCCAGCCGCTGGTGCAGTTCGGCGCCGAGCGTGAACTCCACCCGGTCGCCCGCCTGGCTGGCGACCGCCGGCCGCGGCCGGTCGGCGGGCAGGTCGAGCCGCTCCGGCAGACCGTCCAGGGCCTTGCGCCAGTAGGCCAGCTGGGCTCCCGCGACGCTGTCCGCGTCCGTGTCGTCGCCCAGCACCTCGCGCTGCCACAGCGCGTAGTCGGCGTACTGGACCGGCAGCGGCTGCCACTCGGGCGCCCGGTCCGCGGACCGCGCGGTGTAGGCGGCCGCCAGGTCGCGGGCCAGCGGGCCGCGCGACCAGGCGTCGCTGGCGATGTGATGGATGAGCAGCAGCAGCACGTGGTCGGTGTCGTCGACGCGCAGCAGCCGTGCCCGTACCGGGATCTCCGCCGCCAGGTCGAAGCAGTGCCGAGCGGCCCGCGCGAGGTCCGCCTCCCAGCCGTCCCCGGTCGTGTCCGCCGTCTCGAAGTCCGGCCGGACCTCGGCGGCATCCAGCACGATCTGGTGCGCGCCCTGCTCGTCCTCGGCGAAGACGGTGCGCAGACTCTCGTGCCGGGCCACGACGTCCCGCAGGGCCAGCTCCAGCGCCCGCCGGTCCAGCGGGCCGGTCAGCCGCAGCGCGGTCGGGATGTTGTACGTCGGGCTGGGCCCCTCCAACCGGTGCAGGAACCACAGGCGTTGCTGCGCGTACGACAGCGGGATCCGCTCCGGCCGCTCCCGGGCGGCGAGGGGAGTGCGGGCCCGTGCCGCACCGTCCAGGACGCCGGACAGGCCGGCGACCGTCGGCGTCTCGAAGAACTGCCGGATGGACAGCTCCGCACCGAGCGTGGAACGGATCCGGCTGACCAGCCGGGTGGCGAGCAACGAGTGGCCGCCGAGGTCGAAGAAGCTGTCGTCGACGGTCACGTCGGACACCGACAGGATCTCGGCGAACAGCGCGCACAGGATCTCCTCGCGCGCGGTGCGCGGGGCCCGCCCGCCGCCGGCCGGGGAGTACGTCGGGACGGGCAGCGCCTTGGCGTCCAGCTTGCCGTTCGTGGTCAGCGGCAGCGCGTCCAGCGTGACGAGGGCCGACGGCATCATGAAGTCGGGCAGCCGCCGGGCCAGCCCCGCCAGGGCGGCGGACTCGTCCCAGTGCCGGGGGTCGGTGACGACGTAGGCCACCAGCCGCTGGTCGCCGGGGGTGTCCTCGCGCAGCAGCACCGCGGAGCGCACGACGCCGGGCTGGGCGGCCACCGCGGACTCGATCTCACCCAGCTCGATCCGGTAGCCGCGCAGCTTCACCTGCTGGTCCGCGCGCCCGACGAACACCAGCTCGCCGTCGCCGTTCCACCGGGCGACGTCGCCGGTGCGGTACATCCGGCTGCCCGCCGAACCGAAGGGGTTGGCGCAGAACCGCTCGGCCGTCAGGCGGCCGCGGTTCAGATAGCCGCGGGCCAGCTGGCCGCCCGACAGATAGACCTCACCGGCCACCCCGGGCGCCACCGGCCGCAGCGCGGAGTCGAGCACGTACACCCGGACCCCCGCGTGCGGCACGCCGATCGGCACCGGACCCTCGGGGACCTCCTCGCCCGGCCCGATCCAGCGTTCCAGACAGTGGCCGGTGGCCTCGGTGGGACCGTAGACGTTCACCACGGTCGCCTCCGGCGCCTGGGCCCGCCACACCGCCAGGTGCTCCCCGCGCAACTGTTCGCCGCCCAGCGTCAGCAGCCCCGACGGGGAGACCTCGTGGGGCATCGTCGACAGCAGCGCCAGGTGCGACGGCGTGGCCTTCAGGAACGTGGCCCGGCCGAAGTCCGCCTCCCGCACCGCCGCCTCCGCCAGCGTCGGCAGGTCCGCGAGCCGGACGCAGCCGCCACTGATCAGCGGCGTGTGCAGCGAGCCGACGCTCTGGTCGAACGACGCCGACGCCTGCATCACCGACAGGCCGCGCACATGCGGACTCTGCGCGGCGCGCCCGTGCCGCACGAACGCCGACAGCGCCCGGTGCTCGGTGATCACGCCCTTGGGGCGGCCAGTGGAGCCGGAGGTGTAGATGACGTACGCCGGATGGTGCGGCAGCAGCGGGGCACTGCGGTCGGCGTCCGTCAGATCGCGGCCCGGATGCCGGGCCAGGGTCCGGCCCAGCCGCGGATCGTCCATGACGAACGTCAGCGGCCACCCGCACTCCTCGCCCACGCGCGCGTCCATGCCGCTCGTGGTCAGCACCAGGGCGGGGGCCGAGTCCTCGATCATGTGCCGCATCCGCTCGGCCGGATACTCCGGGTCGACCGGCACGTACGCGCCGCCCGCCTTCAGCACCGCGAGCATGCCGACGACCAGGTCGGTGCGGCGCGGCACCACGATCGCCACGTACCGCTCCGGGCCGACCCCCAGCTCCACCAGGCGCCGCGCCAGCCGGTTGGCCCGGGTGTTGAGCTCGGCGTAGGTCAGCCGGCCGTCGGGCGCGATCAGGGCGGGCCGGTCCGGGGTGCGCGCGACCTGCTCCTCGAACAGGCCGGTGAACAGCTCGGCGGGGTGCGGGCCGTCGGAGCCGCTCCAGTCCCGCACGACCGTGCGGCGCACCTCGGGATCGAGCAGCGGCACGCCGCCCACCGGCGTCCGCGGGCTGTCCAGCACGGTACGCAGCGTCCGGCGGAACGCGCCGATCACCTGCTCGACACGGGCCGCGTCGAACACCTGCGGCAGATAGCCCAGCGAGAAGCGCAGCGTCTCCCGGGGCAGCGCCAGCAGCCCCAGCGGATAGTGCATCTGGTCACGGGAGTGGATCTTCAGCACGGTCGGCAGGTCCGCGTCGGGAGCCGGGGCCGCGGGACGGCCGCGGCTGGAGTCCAGCGGATAGTTCTCGAACACCATCGCGGTGTCGAAGAGTTCACCCGCGCCCGCCCAGCGCTGGATCTCCGCGAGCCCCACCCACTGGTGGTCGATCAGCCGAGTCTGCTCGGTCTGCATCCGCCGCAGGAACTCCGCCAGCGGCTCCGCCGGACGCAGCCGCACCCGCAGCGGCAGGGTGTTCATGAACAGGCCCACCATCGTGTCGACGCCGGGCAGCTCGGGCGGCCGGCCGCTGACCGTCACCCCGAACACCACGTCGTCCCGGCCCGTCAGATGGGACACCACCAGCCCCCACGCACCCTGGACGACGGTGTTCGCCGTCACCCCGTGCGACCGGGCGAACCGGGTCAGCGCCTCGCTGACCCGCGCGTCCTCCTCGAAGTGGATCCGCTCCGGCGCCGCGGTCAGCGCACCGCGGCCCGGCGCCACCACACTCGGCGTGTCGAACCCCTCGAACGCCTGCGTCCACGCCCGCCGGGCCCCCTCGCGATCCCGCGAGTCCAGCCACGCCAGATAGTCCCGGTACGGGCGCACCCGCGGCAGCGCCGACGCGTCACCGCGCACGGTGTACAGCGTCATCAGCTCCCGCAGCAGCACCGGCATGGACCAGCCGTCCAGCAGGATGTGGTGGTTGGTCATCACCAGCCGGTGCCGGCCGCCCCCGAGCCGGATCAGGGTGAAGCGCATCAGCGGCGGCCGGGCCAGGTCGAAGCGCCGCCAGCGGTCCTCCTCCGCGATCCGCTCCGCCACCGCCTCCCGCTCGGCCTGCGGCACCCCGCTCAGGTCCTCCTCCCGCCAGGGCGGTGTCACCTCGCGGGGGATGAGCTGCACCGGACGCTTCAGGCCCTCGTGCCGGAACGCGGCGCGCAGGTTCGCGTGCCGCTTCAGCAGCGCCCCGATGGCCCCGCGCAGCCGGTCGGCGTCCACGTTCCCCGCCAGTTCCACGAAGACCTGGACGTTGTAGGCGTCCAGCTCCTCCCCGTCGAACAGGTTGTGGAACAGCATGCCCTCCTGCAGCGGGGACAGAGGCAGGATGTCTTCCAAGCCCGACTTGGCCATCAGACGGAACCCCATTCACTTTCGAGTCGTGTGATGTCGTCCTCGCTGAGCGCGGCGAGGGAGACGTCCGACGGCGTCAGACCGCTGGCCTCCGGACGGCTCGCGTGCTCCACCAGCGCCCGCAGGGCCCGGAACCAGCCCTCCGCCAGCCGCCGGATCTCCTCTTCGCCCAGTACGGCCGACGCGTAGGTCCACACGCTGTGCAGCCGCGGCCCCTGCTCGGTGTCATGGGCGCCCGCCACCAGGTCGACCGGATGCGCCAGGGCGGTCCGCGGGTCCTGGCCCGCCACGCCGCGGCCCAGGACGCTCCACGCGGCGGGCTGCCCGGCCGCTCCGGCCGAGCGGCCGCCCGTGTACCTCCCCAGGTAGTTGAAACCGAAGGCGGGCACGGGCCGTTCGGCCAGCCGCTGTCCGGTGCGCGGGTTGAGGTAGCGCAGCAGCCCGTGGCCGACGCCGTCGCGCGGCACCGCGCGCAGCCCCTCCTTCACGCGCCGCAGCGCCCGCCCGGCCGCCGCACCGCCGTCCCGGACGTCCGCCCGGTCCGTGACCTCGTGGCGCAGCGTCACCGGGTACAGGGCGGTGAACCAGCCCGTGGTCCGGGTGAGGTCGGCGCCCGGGGCGAGGTGCTCGTGGCGGCCGTGGTTCTCCAGGTCGACGACGACCGGCGCGTCACCGCCGTGGCCGCGATCGCGCCGCCAGTCGGCGACGGCCAGGCCGAACGCGGTGAGCAGCAGCTCCTCGACGTCGGCGTGGAAGATCCCCGGCACCCAGGTGAGCAGGGCCTCGGTGGTCCCGGCGTCCAGGTCCAGGACGACCTGCCCGGACCGGGCGTGCGTGTCGCGCGCCGGATCCAGCGCCGGCTCGGACCCGGTCCCTTCGTACGCGTCCGGCGAACCCGCCCAGTACTCCGCCTCGGCCTCCACCGCCGGGTCCTCGGCCAGCTCCCGCAGCGTCGCCGCCCACTGACGCCAGCTCGTGCCCCGCGGGCTCGGCTCCCGGCCCTCGTAGGCGGCGGCCAGGTCCGGCACGAGGAGCCGCCAGCTGACCGCGTCGACGGCCAGGTGGTGGGCGACCAGCACCAGCAGCCCGTGACGCTTCGGCCCCCGGTCCAGCCAGACGGCCTGCAGCACCACACCCTCCGCCGGGCTGAGCCGGTCGCGGGCCGCGGCCGCCAGCTCGGTGAGCACACCGTGCGCGTCCGCGTCGTCCAGGCCCGGCGCGTGGTGCCGGACCAGCAGCCCGGCGGCGTCGGGCGTGCCAGGCTCGGCCACGGACATCGCCCAGTCCGCGCCGACCCGCAGCCGGAGCGAGTCGTGCCGGTCCAGCACCACCCGCAGCGCGCCCGCCAGCCGGTCCCGGTCCAGGTCCGCCGGCACCGCCACGACCACGGACTGGTTGAACGGCGCGAGGGGACCGCCCAGTTCGGCCAGCCAGCCCATGATCGGCGTCAGCGGGACCGGTCCGCTCGTCTCCTGCTCCTGCGACGGCTGCCCGGGCCCGCTCTCCGGCTGCGCGGCCTTGAGCGCCTCCGCGAGCTGCGCGACCGTCTGGTGCTCGAAGACGTCCCGCACGCCCAGCACCAGACCCTGCCCGCGCGCCCGGCTCACCAACTGGATCGACAGCACGCTGTCGCCGCCCAGGTCGAAGAAGCCGTCGTCGATACCGACCGCCTCCACCCCGAGCGTCTCCGCGAAGAGCGCGCACAGCGCCTCCTCCCGGGGCGTGCGCGGCGCCCGGCGCGTGCTGTGCGCCGCGTAGTCCGGCGCCGGCAGCGCCTTGCGGTCGAGCTTGCCGTTCCCGGTCAGCGGCACCGCGTCCAGCCGCACGAACGCCGCCGGCACCATGTAGTCCGGCAACGACGCCAGCAGGTGGTCGCGCAGTTCCGCGTCGCCGGGCACCGACCGTTGCTCCGCCACGAGGTACGCCACCAGACGCCGGTCGCCCGGCCGGTCCTCCCGGACCACCGCCACCGCCTCGGACACGGCCGGATGCCGGGCCAGCGCCGCCTCGACCTCACCCAGCTCCACCCGGAAGCCGCGGATCTTCACCTGGTCGTCGACCCGGCTGATGAACTCCAGCTCCCCGCGCCGGTTCCAGCGCACCACGTCACCGGTCCGGTACATCCGCCCGCCCGGGCCCTCGAACGGATTCGCCACGAACCGCGACGCCGTCAGGCCCGGCCGGCTCAGATACCCGCGCGCCAGCTGCACCCCGGACACGTACAGCTCGCCCGGCACCCCCACGGGCGCCGGCTGCAGGAACCGGTCGAGCACCAGCATCCGGGTGTTCGGGAACGGCCGCCCGATGGTCAGCACCCCGTCGGCGAGGTCCGCCGCGCCGGAGGCGTCCCACGTGGTGCAGCCCACGATCGTCTCCGTCGGGCCGTACTCGTTGAGCACCCGCGCCCCGGGGTGCGCGTCCAGCAGCGCCCGCACCGCCCGGCCCGTCAACGACTCGCCGCCCAGCACCAGTTCGCCCCGCGGCACACACACCGGCGGCAGCCCGGTGATCAGCGGCAGATGACTCGGCGTCGCCTTCAGGAACGTCATCTGCGGCAGCTCCGGCGGCACCTCGCCCGCCAGGCCCCGCTCGTGCAGCGCCTCCAGGTCGGCCAGGTGCACGTGACCGCCGTTCAGCAGCGGCGCGAACAGGCCGGTCACCGTCAGGTCGAACGACAGCGGCGAGTGCACCAGCGCCTCACCGTCCACGCCCGGATACAGCTCCGCCGACACCGCCAGGTAGTTGACCGCCGGCTGGTGCTCGACCAGCACCCCCTTCGGGCGCCCGGTCGACCCCGAGGTGTAGATGACGTACGCCGCGTTCCACGGCGACAACGGCTGCGTACGGTCCTCGTCGGTGAGGTCGTGCTGCGGATACTCGGCGAGCCGCCCGGCCACCTCGGGGTCGTCCAACACCAGCCGCGCCAGACTCTGCGGGAACAGCTCCTCGGGCACCGCCGCCGAGGTCAGCGCGCACACCGGGTCCGCGTCCTCCAGCATCACCGCCACCCGGTCCGCCGGATACCCCGGGTCGACCGGCAGATACGCGGCGCCGGTCTTGAGCACCGCCAGGACCGCCACCCCCATCTCCACCGAGGGCGGCAGGGAGATCAACACCACCTGCTCCGGGCCGGCCCCGCACTCGGCCAGCAGATGCGCCAGCCGGTTGGCCCGCGCGTTCAGCTCCGCGTACGTCACGGTCGCACCGCCCGCCGACAGCGCCGCCCGCCCGGGGGTCCGTGCCACTTGCTCCTCGAACAGCTCGGGCAGGGTCGCCTCCCGCTGCGGGCGGGCGGTGTCGTTCCACTCGACCAGCAGCCGGTGCCGCTCGGCCGGGTCCAGCAGACCGATCCCGCCGATCGGCAGATCCGGGTCCGCCGCCACCGAACCGAGCACGCCCAGCAGCCGCGTCACCATGGACTCGGCGGTCTCCCGGTCGAACAACTCGGTGCGGTACTCCAGCGAACCGCGCATCCCCGCCGCCTCACCGGAAGCGGACGCCCCCTCGCCCAGGGTGAGCGACAGGTCGAACTTCGCCACCTCGGTCCGGGCCGTCATCCGCGTCACCGCGAGCGCCGTCCCGTCCGCACCGGCCGCCGCGACCCCGCTCGCGCCGGGCGCCTCGGCCGCGCTGTTGAACGTGATCATCACCTGGTACAGCGGGTGGTGCCCCAGACTGCGCACCGGATTCAGCGCCTCCACCAGCCGCTCGAACGGCAGGTCCTGATGGGCGTACGCCGCCAGGTCCCGCTCCCGGACCCGGGCCAGCAGCTCCCGGAAGGTCGGGTTGCCCCCGGTGTCCGCGCGCAGCACCAGCGTGTTGACGAAGAACCCGACGAGGTCCTCGGCCGCCGCGTCGTCACGCCCCGCCACCGCCGTGCCGATCGGGATGTCCTCGCCCGCCCCCAGCCGGGTCAGCAACGCCGCGAACGCGGCCTGGGCCACCATGAACGTCGTCGTGTTCGTGGCCCGCGCCAGCTCACCGAGCCGCCGGTGCAGGACCGCCGGGACGGTGAACTCGATCCGCTCGCCGCCGTAACCCGCGGTCGCCGGACGCGGCCGGTCGGTGGGCAGCTCCAGCTGCTCGGGCAGCTCCGCCAGCGCCTCCTTCCAGTACGCGAGCTGCCGGCCCGCGACGCTCTCGGGGTCCGACTCCTCGCCCAGCACCTCGTGCTGCCACAGCGCGTAGTCCGCGTACTGCACCGGCAGCGGTTGCCAGTTCGGGCGCGCGCCGGTGCGGCGCGCCCCGTACGCCGTGGTCAGATCACGCGACAGCCGCGTCATCGACCAGCCGTCGCAGGCGATGTGATGGATGAGCAGCAACAGCACGTGCTCGTCCTCCGACAGCCGGAACAGCCGCGCCAGGAACGGGATCTGTGTCGTCAGGTCGAAGGCGTGCCGCGCCGCCGCGGCCACCTCGGCCTCGACGGTGTCCTCCGTCGCCTCGGACACCTCCAGGGCCCGGCGCACGTCCTGTGCCGACAGTACGATCTGCCGCGCTCCCGCCTCGTCCTCGGTGAACACCGTCCGCAGGCTCTCGTGCCGCTCCAGCAGATCGCCGACCGCCAGCTCCAGGGCCGTGCCGTCCAGCGGCCCGGACAGCCGCAGCGCCGTCGGCACGTTGTACGTCGCCGACGGACCCTCGAACCGGTGCAGGAACCACAGCCGTTGCTGCGCGGGCGACAACGGCACCCGCTCCGGCCGGGGGCGTGCCGTCAGCGGCGCACGGGCCCGCCCCGCACCGTCCAGGGCGCCCGCGAGGCCGGCCACCGTCGGAGTCTCGAAGAACTGCCGCACCGACAGCTCCACGCCCAGTGTGGAGCGGATCCGGCTCACCAGCCGGCTCGCCAGCAGCGAATGACCGCCGAGCTCGAAGAAGCTGTCGTCGATGTCGATCCGCGCGGTGCCCAGCACCTCGCGGAACAGCCCGCACAGGATCTCCTCCTGCGGCGTGCGCGGCGCGCGTCCCGTCCGCTCCGCCGCCTCGTCCGGCGCGGGCAGTGCCTTGCGGTCCAGTTTCCCGTTCGGTGTGAGCGGCAGCGCCCCGAGCGTGACGAACGCCGTCGGCACCATGAACTCCGGCAGCCCGCGCCGCAGCAGCTCGCGCAGCTCGCCCACGTCGGGCACGGCGCCGTCCCCGACCAGGTACGCCACCAGCCGCTGATCGCCCGGCCGGTCCTCACGCACCGACACCGCCGCCTCGGCGACCCGGGGAACATCCGCCAACGCGGCCTCGATCTCGCCGAGTTCGATCCGGAAACCACGCAGCTTCACCTGCTGGTCGACCCGGCTCAGATAGCGCAGCGCTCCGTCCCGCTCCCGGCGCACCAGGTCGCCCGTGCGGTACATGCGCGAACCCGCGCCGCCGTACGGGTCGGCCGTGAACCGCTCCGAGGTCAGCCCGGGCCGCCGGTGATAGCCCTCGGCGAGCTGCGCACCCGCCAGATACAGCTCACCGGGCACGCCCACGGGCACCGGACGCAGCGCCCCGTCCAGCACATAGGCCCGCGTGTTGGCCAGTGGCCTGCCGATGGTGACCCGATCCTGCGCGGTCACCTCCGCGGCCGTGGCCCAGATCGTCACCTCGGTCGGACCGTACAGGTTCGTCACCGAGCGGGCCTGTTCCGCCAGCGACCGCGCCAGCTGCGCGGGCAGCGCCTCACCGCCCACCAGCACCCGCACTCCGGCGAGCTCGCCCGCCGCCTCGGCCGCGACGCCCTGCCAGAGGCTCGGCGTCGCCTGCACCAGGGTCGCCCCCGACCGCTCGACGGCGCGCAGCAGCGCCCGCGGATCCCGTGCCGTCTCCTCGTCGGCCAGCACCAGGCGCGCCCCGTGCAGCAGCGGCAGGAAGATCTCCAGCCCCGCGATGTCGAAGCCGACCGTGGTCACCGCCAGCAGCCGGTCCCCGGCCCCGGGCGCGAAACGCGCCCCCATGCCGGCCAAGAAGTGCTCCAGCGCGCCCCGGGGCACCACCACGCCCTTCGGCCGTCCCGTGGAACCCGAGGTGTAGATCGTGTACGCGGGATGCGCCGCCGACACCGGCCCGCGCAGTTCCGCCGCGCCCAGGACGTCACCGGAGTACGCCCCGAGCTCCGCCGCACCGACCGGCTCCCTCAGGGTCAGCGCCGGCGCGGCGTCGTCCAGCATGTACGCCACCCGGTCCGGCGGATACCCCGGGTCGATCGGCAGATAGGCCGCCCCCGACTTCAACACCGCCAGCAGCGTGACGACCAGGTCGAGAGAGCGGGGCAGCACCACCGCGACGAACCGTCCCGGAGCCGCGCCCTCCGCGACGAGATACCGCGCCAGCCGGTTGGCCCGCGCGTCGAGTTCGGCGTACGACAACGCGTCGTCACCGAACTGCACCGCCGGGGCGTCCGGTGTCCGGGCTGCCTGCCGCGCGAACAGCTCCGGCACCGACGCGGCCGGCACCTCCCGCGCCGTGTCGTTCCACTCGCCGAGCACCCGGCGCCGCTCGGCCGCGGTCATGATCTCCAACTGCCCGATCGACCGGTCGGGGTGGGCCACCGCCGCACCCAGCAGCCGCACCAGCCGCTCGGCGATCCCCTCGACGGTCTCCCGGTCGAAGAGTGCCGTGCTGTACGTGACGCCGCCGCCCAGCCCGGCACAACCGCCGTCCTCGGCGAATCGCTCCGCCAGCGCGAACGACAGGTCGAACCGCGCCGACACCTGGTCCGCGGCCCGCACCCGCGCGCCCAGCCCGGCGAACGACGTGACCGCCTCCGCCCCCGCGGCATGGGTGTTGTGCAAGGTCAGCATCACCTGGAACAGGGGATGGTGGGCCAGGGAACGAGCCGGGTTGAGCACTTCCACCAGGCGCTCGAAGGGGAGGTCCTGGTGCGTGTAGGCGGTGAGGTCCGTGGCGCGGACTCGCCCGAGCAGTTCACGGAAGGTGGGGTCGCCGCCGGTGTCGGTGCGCAGGACGAGGGTGTTGAGGAAGAAGCCGATCAGCTGGTCGGTGGCGTCGTCGGTGCGTCCGGCGACCGGGGTGCCGAGGGGGATGTCCTCCCCGGCGCCCAGTCGCGTCAGCAGGGCGGCCAGCGCCGCCTGCACCACCATGAAGACCGTCGTGTTCGTGTCCCTGGCCAGCCCGGTCAGCCGCTCGTGCACCTCCGCCGGCACCCCCAGCTCCACCCGGTCGCCCCGGTAGTCGGCGACGGCGGGGCGGGGGCGGTCGGTGGGCAGGTCGAGTTGTTCGGGGAGGCTGGTGAGGGTGTCCTTCCAGTGGGCGAGCTGTCGTCCGGCGAGGGTGTCGGGGTCGGTGTCGTCGCCGAGGAGGTCGTGCTGCCAGAGTGCGTAGTCGGCGTACTGGACGGGCAGGGGCGCCCAGTCGGGGGCGTGGCCCTGCAACCGTGCGGTGTAGGCGGCGGTGAGGTCCTGGGCGAGCGGGCCGCGCGACCAGGCGTCACTGGCGATGTGATGGATGAGCAGCAACAGCACGTGCTCCGTCTCCGACAGCCGGAACAGCGTCACCCGCACCGGGATGTCGGCGCCCAACTCGAAGGTTTCCGCCGAGGCCCGAGCCACCCGGCCGTCCACGTCCTCGGCACTGGCCTCCACCACACGGAAGGGCAACTCGGCGGAATCCAGCACGACCTGGTGGGACCCGAGCTCGTCCTCGGCGAAGACCGTGCGCAGGCTTTCGTGCCGGGCGACGACGTCGTTGAGTGCGTGGCGCAGGGCGTCGGTGTCGAGGGTGCCGGTGAGGCGGAGGGTGGTGGGGATGTTGTAGGTGGCGCTGGGTCCTTCCAACTGGTGCAGGAACCACAGGCGTTGCTGGGCGTAGGACAGCGGGACCCGCTCGGGCCGGGGCCTCGCGGTGAGCGGCACGCGCGCTGCGCCGGCGCCGTCCAGTACGCCGGAGAGGCCCGCGATGGTGGGCGTCTCGAAGAGTTGGCGGATGGTGAGTTCGGTGGCGAGGGTGGAGCGGATGCGGCTGACGAGTCGGGTGGCGAGGAGGGAGTGGCCGCCGAGGTCGAAGAAGTTGTCGTCGATGGTGACGTCGGTGACGGAGAGGACTTGGGCGTA
>NZ_JBIVKQ010000040.1:0-54930 GCF_044750845.1 Streptomyces sp. NPDC088766
ACGTCCACACACCCCGCAAGACGGGCACCACTACGTCCCGGGCCAAGAAGTCGACCACTCCGCGCCCACGCCGCACAGGTTAAAGATCAAGCTAGCCGCACGGCGTTCGAGGCGGCCCGGCACGACTCGTGCCGGGCCGCCTTCCCGTGAGCGGGTCCGACGGCCGGTGGGGGTGGCCCCGTCGGGGTGTTCCGAGAGCGGGGGAGTGCCCGCGCAGCGGCGCCCGTGCCGTAATCTCGAACCCGGGAGCCCGCCACCGACGGGACCTGGACCTTGATCCACGACTTGGGGTTGCACAGCAGATGACTGCGATTTCTCTCGGCATGCCGTCCGTTCCGACCAAGCTCGCCGAGCGCCGCAAGAGCCGGCAGATCCAGGTCGGGTCCGTGGCGGTGGGCGGTGACGCTCCGGTGTCCGTGCAGTCGATGACGACGACGCGCACCTCCGACATCGGGGCGACGTTGCAGCAGATCGCCGAGCTGACCGCGGCCGGCTGCCAGATCGTCCGCGTCGCCTGCCCGACGCAGGACGACGCCGACGCGCTGGCGACGATCGCGCGCAAGTCGCAGCTGCCGGTGATCGCGGACATCCACTTCCAGCCCAAGTACGTGTTCGCCGCGATCGAGGCGGGCTGCGCCGCGGTCCGGGTCAACCCGGGCAACATCAAGCAGTTCGACGACAAGGTCAAGGAGATCGCGAAGGCCGCCAACGAGCACGGCACCCCGATCCGCATCGGGGTGAACGCGGGCTCGCTGGACCGGCGGCTGCTGCAGAAGTACGGCAGGGCCACCCCGGAGGCGCTGGTGGAGTCCGCGCTGTGGGAGGCGTCGCTGTTCGAGGAGCACGACTTCCGCGACATCAAGATCTCCGTCAAGCACAACGACCCGGTCGTCATGATCGAGGCCTACCGCCAGCTCGCCGCCCAGTGCGACTACCCCCTGCACCTCGGCGTCACCGAGGCCGGTCCCGCCTTCCAGGGCACGATCAAGTCGGCCGTGGCCTTCGGCGCGCTGCTCTCGCAGGGCATCGGCGACACCATCCGGGTCTCCCTGTCCGCCCCGCCGGTGGAGGAGGTCAAGGTCGGCAACCAGATCCTGGAGTCCCTGGGCCTCAAGCAGCGCGGCCTGGAGATCGTCTCCTGCCCGTCCTGCGGCCGCGCCCAGGTCGACGTCTACAAGCTGGCCGAGGAGGTCACCGCGGGCCTGGAGGGCATGGAGGTCCCGCTGCGGGTGGCCGTCATGGGCTGTGTGGTCAACGGCCCCGGCGAGGCCCGCGAGGCCGACCTCGGCGTGGCCTCCGGCAACGGCAAGGGCCAGATCTTCGTCAGGGGCGAGGTCATCAAGACCGTCCCCGAGTCCAAGATCGTGGAGACCCTCATCGAAGAGGCCATGAAGATCGCCGAACAGATGGAGTCCGACGGCGTGACCTCCGGCGAACCCCAGGTCTCGGTGGCCGGCTGACCACTGCCGATCGCCGCAGACGTCCAGGGGCGCGGGAAACCGCGCGCCCGGCCGCAACGCCCCCGCACGGGTACGACGGCCTGCGGCACCCGGCGACTCGTCCCCCGCCCTCTCGCGGCACGGCCCGCGCATGCGGGGGCAAGGCCACCCGTGTCGCCCCCGGGTGTCCGGGGGCGACGGGGAACCGTGCGCCCCGGCCCGAAGGCCCCCGCACGGGGCCGCAGCACAGGCCCCCGCACGACGGGCGGCGCCGCGCAATCCCGGCGGGTACAGTGCGGAGATCAGGCAGACCCCAGTGTGAGGCCCCGCACTTGTTGACGCAGACCACCTCCCGGGTCCTCGAACCGAGCGATCTGGACGCCGCCCTCGCCGTCCTCGACCGCGAGCCGGTCACCAACGCCTTCGTGACCTCGCGGGTGCAGGTCGCGGGCCTGGACCCGTGGCGCCTCGGCGGCGAGATGTGGGGCTGGTACGAGGACGGCATGCTGACGTCCCTCTGCTACGCCGGCGCGAACCTGGTCCCCATCTGCGCCACCCCCCGCGCCATACGCGCCTTCGCCGACCGCGCCCGCCGGGCCGGCCGCCGCTGCTCCTCCATCGTGGGCCCCGCCGACGCCACCGCCCTGCTGTGGCGGCTCCTCGAACCGCACTGGGGCCCCGCCCGCGAGGTCCGCGCCCGCCAGCCCCTCATGGTCACCGACCGGATGCCGGACGACGTCACCCCGGACCCGTACGTACGCCGCATCCGCAAGGACGAGATGGACACGATCATGCCGGCGTGCGTGGCGATGTTCACCGAGGAGGTCGGCGTCTCCCCGATGGCCGGCGACGGCGGCCTGCTCTACCAGGCGCGGGTCGCCGAACTCGTCGGCTCCGGCCGCTCGTTCGCCCGCCTCGACGACCGGGGCAGGGTCGTCTTCAAGGCGGAGATCGGCGCGGCCACGCCCCGGGCCTGCCAGGTCCAGGGCGTCTGGGTCGCCCCCGAGTACCGGGGGAGGGGCCTGGCCGCCCCCGGCATGGCGGCCGTACTGCGCTACGCGCTCGCGGACGTCGCCCCGGTGGTCAGTCTCTACGTCAACGACTTCAACACGACGGCGAGGCGGACGTACCGCAGGGTGGGCTTCGAGGAGGTCGGCGCGTTCATGAGCGTCCTGTTCTGAGGGTCCCGGGACCGCTCCCCCCGCACCGCGTCCGGCTCCGCCACAGGGCACGACCTGCCACATCCGCCCGGCACCCACCGACCGAAGCCCCCCTGTAGGCTCCCGTCATGGACCTCGTCATCGGCCCCTTGGACCTTCCCGCCCACGTGGACGAGGCCCTCGCCGTGCAAGCCGTGGCCTTCGGACTGGGCCCGGACGAGGTGGCCGTCCGCCGGCAGATCGTCCTGCGCCACATGACCAGCCCCGGCGCGCGGGCGTACGGCGCGACCGCCGGAGACAGACTCGTCGGCTTCGTCTACGGCATGCCCAACGACCGCGCCCACTGGTGGTCCACCGTCGTCGAGCCCTACCTCCGCGCCAACGGCACCGACTTCTGGCTCGACGACTCCTTCGTCATCACCGAACTCCACGTCCACCCGCACCACCAGAACCGCGGCGCGGGCCGCTCCCTGATCACCACGATCACCGACACCGCGACCCAGCCGCGCTCGATCCTCTCCGCGATCGACGTCGACAGCCCGGCCCGGTCGCTGTACCACTCCCTGGGCTACCAGGACCTGGCCCGCCGCGTCCTCTTCCCCAGCGCCCCCCGCCCGTACGCCGTGATGGGCGCCCCCCTCCCGCTGCGCCGGGCGTAAACGGATTTCCGGCCGCGCGGGGCTCCCGGCTAACCTCCTAGTGCCGCACCAGGCAGCACCCTCCCCATCCTCGGCCCGTTCCGAGCGGGGCGATTATCCCGATCGGCAGGAGTTCGTACACCATGGCCAACGCACCGGTCCAGCGCATGTCCCAGTTGATGGCGAAGACGCTGCGCGACGACCCGGCGGACGCCGAGGTCCTCAGCCACAAGCTCCTCGTCCGCGCCGGCTACGTCCGCCGCACCGCCGCCGGCGTCTGGAGCTGGCTGCCGCTGGGCAAGAAGGTCCTCGCCAACGTGGAGCGGATCGTCCGCGAGGAGATGGACGCGATCGGCGCCCAGGAGGTACTGCTCCCCGCCCTGCTGCCGAAGGAGCCGTACGAGGCGACCGGCCGCTGGGAGGAGTACGGCCCCGAACTCTTCCGCCTGAACGACCGCAAGGGCGGCGACTACCTCCTCGGCCCCACCCACGAGGAGATCTTCACCCTGCTGGTCAAGGACCAGTGCACGTCCTACAAGGACCTGCCGGTCATCCTCTACCAGATCCAGACCAAGTTCCGTGACGAGGCCCGCCCCCGCGCCGGCATCCTGCGCGGCCGCGAGTTCCTGATGAAGGACTCCTACTCCTTCGACACCGAGGACGAGGGCCTGGCCGCGTCCTACGCCCTGCACCGCCAGGCGTACCAGAAGGTGTTCGAGCGTCTCGGCCTGGACTACCGCATCTGCGCGGCGACCGCGGGCGCCATGGGCGGCTCGAAGTCCGAGGAGTTCCTGGCCCCGGCCGAGGCCGGCGAGGACACCTTCGCGGACTGCCCGAACTGCGACTTCGCGGCCAACACCGAGGCGATCACCTACGCGGCGCAGCCGGTCGACCCCTCCGCCGTGCCCGCGGCCGAGGAGATCCCCACCCCGGACACCCCGACCATCGAGACCCTCGCGGCCTCCCTCGGCGTGCCGGCCTCCGCCACGCTGAAGAACCTCCTGGTCAAGGTGGACGGCGAGATCGTCGCCGTCGGCGTGCCCGGTGACCGCGAGGTCGACATGGACAAGGTCGAGGCGCACTTCGCGCCGGCCGCCGTCGAGCTGGTCACCGCCGAGGACTTCACCGGCCGCCCCGACCTGGTCCGCGGCTACGTCGGCCCGCAGGGCCTGGACAAGGTGACCTACATCGCCGACCCGCGCGTGGCGCCGGGCACCGCGTGGATCACGGGCGCCAACAAGGAGCACACGCACGCGAAGAACGTCGTCGCGGGGCGTGACTTCGAGGTCGACGCCTACGTCGACGTCGTGGTCGTCCGGGACGGCGACCCCTGCCCGAAGTGCGGCACCGGCCTCAAGCTGGACCGCGCCATCGAGATCGGCCACATCTTCCAGCTGGGCCGCAAGTACGCCGACGCCCTCAAGCTCGACGTCCTCGGCCAGAACGGCAAGCCGGTCCGCGTCACCATGGGCTCGTACGGCATCGGCGTCTCCCGCGCGGTCGCGGCCCTCGCCGAGCAGAGCGCCGACGACAAGGGCCTGTGCTGGCCCGCCGAGGTCGCCCCGGCCGACGTGCACGTCGTCGCCGCCGGCAAGGCCCTCCAGACCGAACTGGCCCTCGACGTCTCCGAGAAGCTGCGGGCGGCCGGTCTGCGCGTCCTGGTCGACGACCGGGCCGGGGTCTCGCCGGGCGTGAAGTTCACCGACTCCGAGCTGATCGGCGTACCGAAGATCCTGGTCGCGGGCCGCCGGTCCGCCGAGGGCGTCCTGGAGCTGAAGGACCGCAGGACCGGCGAGCGCGAGGAACTGACGGTGGACGAGGCCGTCGCGCGCCTCACGACCGCGTAGGCGCGTCCCGGATCACTCGCGGACCGTTCCCCGACCGCAGGACGCGACAGAACGTCCTGACGGCAGGGGAACGGCCGTGACCACCGGCAGACGCACACTCTCGAACGGACGGCCGCACGACAGCCCCGAGGGCCGCGGGGCTGTCGTGCGGCGGACCACTACGCACCCGCGGCGACGGACGGCCGGCACGATCCCACCGTCCCCCGGGGGCCCAGGGTGTGTTTCGAAAGTAGCGTCGTCTGCACGAAGGGCGGACGGGACTTTCGAAACATGCCCTAGACCCACCCGGCGAACTCCAGCAACAACTCGGCGTCCCTGGGCCGCCCCACGCGCAGGGCCCGCACGCCCGACTCCACCGCCCGGAACAGCGTCCACCCCCGCAGCCGTTCCTGGTCCACCTCCAGCGACTCCGCGAGCCGCTTCACCCGCCGCCGGGTCGTCGCCGCCCCCGACGGGGAGGCGATCAGGTCCTCCACCCGGTCCCGGACCAGCCGCGCCAGGTCGAAGGCGCACTCGCCGACCACCGGGTCCGGCCCCACGGCCAGCCACGGCATCCGCTCACCCGCGAGCACCTTGCTCTGCCGGAACGTCCCGTGCAGCAGCCGGTGCTCGGGCGGCGCGGCCAGCAGCTCCTCGCGGGCCGCGAGCGCCGCGTCGACGAGCCCGGCCACGTCCGCGCCGGCCCGCGCGCGCATCACCGCGGCCTGACGCCCGGTCCGCTCGGCCACCGTCTCGAAGGAGTGCCCGGCGGGCGGTTCCACCCACAGCCGCCGCAGTGTTCCCGCCGCCTCCAGCAGCGCCTTCGCCTCCGGCAACGACCGCACCGACACATCGGGGTGCAGCCGCTCCAGCAGCAGGACCCCCTCACTCTCGGGGCCCGCCACCAGCTGTACGGCGCCCAGACCGTCCCAGTGGGCGAGCGCGGCCCGCTCCGCCTCCGGCCGGAACCGGGGCGGGGCCAGTTTCAGCACGGCCGGTGTCCCGTCGGCACGCCGCACCAGCACCACGAGGCTGCTGCGGCCGCCGGGCACCTGCACCCGCTCGACGGTCAACTCGCGTAGCGCGACGGCCCGGCGGACCGTCTCCGGCAGCTTCTCCAACCAGCCGTCACCGTCCGGCGCGCTCTCACCGAGCGCCCTGACCAGACGCTGCGGCGGTTCGAAAGCCATACGCGAGTCGTCCTCTCCTGCTGCTCCTGCTGCGGTCTACGCCGACGGTGTGGGTGTCGTGGTCGGGGTCGAGGTGGGTGCCGGTGTCGCCGAGCCCGCCCTCGTCGCCGCGGCGCCGGCCCCGGTGGCGGCCGGTTCCGTCTCCGCACCGGTCCGCTCGGCGAGACCAGGGAAGGCTACGCTCCCGCCGCGCCAGCGCGCCGCACGGACCGCGGCCTCCCGCAGCGCCCCGGCCGCCTCACGGCGCCGGGCACCGGTGGCCGCCCGGACCAGGTCCGAGTAGACCCCCGCCACGCGTTCCTCCAGCTCGACGGCGAGCCGGAGCGCCGCGGCGGAGTCCGGCACCGCGAACGGCAGCGCGTACGCGGCGCTCGCGGCGATGGGCTCGGCGCCCAGACCGCGCACCTCGCGTGCGAGGGCGTCCCGCCGCGCCCGATGCGCGTCGTACGCCGCCCGGGCCTCCGTGCGCCGCTCCTCGCGGATCCGGCCGCCGACCACCCCGTAGCCGTACACTGCCGCGTGTTCGGCGGCCAGCGCGGCCTGGAGCGCCGTGACCTCACCGGTGTTCCGCCCGCTCATCGGTCCCCCTCCGTCAGCAGGTACGCGTGCGCCGCCCCGGCCGCCGCCACCGAGGCCAGCAGCCGGGCCAGCTCGCCCGGCACGTCCGCCAGGGCCGCGACCCTGCGGTCCGCCAGGGTCCGCTCCGCGTCGGCCAGGTCGGCGAGCGCGCCCTTGGCGGTCGCGGGGACGACGGCGGCCGACGCGGACGGGACCGTCCCGGAAACCGGTGCCGATGCCGATGCCGACGACGCCGGGGCCGGTACCGACGCCGGACCGGAGGCCGACGCCGACGCGGGCACGGAGGCCGAAGCCGACGGTGACGCCTTGGCGCCCCCCTCCGCGCCGCCGAACGCCGTCACATGCCGCACGACCTCCGCCCGCAGCGGTGCCAGCCGCGCCGCCAGCGCCGGATGGACGGCGAGGACCGCGTCGTAGCGCTCCACCAGTCCCGCACTGTCCGCGGCGGCACGCGCGCGTGCACGCTCCTGCGCCGAGGCCGACGGGTCGTCGCCGGGGGTCTTCTTCCCGGTGGCCCCCTCGCCGGAGGAGCACCCGGCCAGCAGGGCGGCCCCGACGGCCGAGGCGAGCAGAGTTCTTCGGCGCGGCCCAAAGGGGGTGCGCACAGGCGGCGGGAACGGCACGGCAGACGTCCTCGGGGGATCTCGTACGAAAGGAACCGATCACGGGCCGCTCACGCGCGTGCAGGCCCGTGATCACCGTACCCGCGCGTCGGCCCGGCACCACTCACCGGCACCGCCCGTGCCCCGTCGGGCGCCGGCGGGTGTCGCAGGGCGCCGGTGGGCCACTCGGTGGACGGCAACACACCCCGCGACCGGATACCCTTTGATCCAGACACGCGCACCGTCCCACAACAGCACACGCGGCCGAGGAGTCACCCGGATGAGCACCACCCAGAGCGAGAGGCTGCGAGAACTGCTCGAACCGCTCGTCACCTCCCAGGGGCTGGACCTCGAAGAGATCACCGTGGACTCCGTCGGGCGCAAGAGAGTGCTGAGTGTGGTCGTCGACTCCGACACCGGAGCGGACCTGGACCGGATCGCCGATGTGAGCCGCGCGCTCTCGGCGAAGCTCGACGAGACGGACGCGATGGGCGAGGGCGAGTACACCCTCGAGGTCGGCACCCCGGGCGCGGAGCGCGCCCTCACCGAGCACCGCCACTACGTCCGTGCCACGGACCGCCTGGTGAAGTTCCAGCTCCACGAGGGCGGCGAGGTCGTCGCCCGCATCCTCGGCGTGGACGACGACGGCCTCGACGTCGAGGTGCCGGGCGTGAAGGGCCGCAGGGCCACCACGCGCAGGCTCGCCTTCGGCGACATCGACAAGGCCCGCGTCCAGGTCGAGTTCAACCGCAAGGACAAGCAGGACGTGCAGGACGTGCAGGACGAGAAGGACATGAAGGAAGAGGAGGAGGCGTAGCCGTGGACATCGACATGAGCGCCCTGCGGGGCTTGGTGCGGGAGAAGGAGATCTCCTTCGACCTGCTGGTCGAGGCGATCGAGTCGGCCCTCCTCATCGCCTACCACCGCACCGAGGGAAGCCGCCGCCACGCGCGCGTGCGGCTCGACCGGGAATCCGGTCACGTGACCGTGTGGGCGAAGGAGGACCCCGAGGACCTCGAGGAGGGCCAGGAGCCCCGCGAGTTCGACGACACCCCGTCCGACTTCGGCCGTATCGCCGCCAGCACGGCCAAGCAGGTGATCCTCCAGCGTCTGCGCGACGCCGAGGACGACGCGACGCTCGGCGAGTACGCGGGCCGCGAGGGCGACATCGTCACCGGCGTGGTCCAGCAGGGCCGCGACCCGAAGAACGTGCTCGTCGACATCGGCAAGCTCGAGGCCATCCTGCCGGTGCAGGAGCAGGTCCCGGGCGAGACGTACCCGCACGGCATGCGCCTGCGGTCGTACGTCGTCCGGGTGGCGAAGGGTGTGCGCGGTCCGTCCGTGACGCTCTCGCGGACCCACCCCAACCTGGTGAAGAAGCTGTTCGCGCTCGAGGTGCCGGAGATCGCCGACGGATCCGTCGAGATCTCCGCCATCGCCCGCGAGGCCGGCCACCGCACCAAGATCGCCGTACGGTCCACCCGTTCGGGCCTGAACGCCAAGGGCGCCTGCATCGGCCCGATGGGCGGCCGGGTGCGCAACGTCATGGGCGAGCTGAACGGCGAGAAGATCGACATCGTCGACTGGTCGGACGACCCGGCCGAGATGGTGGCGAACGCCCTGTCGCCCGCCCGGGTCTCCAAGGTGGAGGTCGTCGACATGGCGGCCCGCTCCGCGCGCGTGACGGTGCCGGACTACCAGCTCTCGCTGGCGATCGGCAAGGAGGGCCAGAACGCCCGCCTCGCGGCCCGTCTGACCGGCTGGCGCATCGACATCCGGCCGGACACCGAGCAGCCCGGCGAGTGAGCCGGGGGATCACCCTCGCGGACGAACCCGGAGACGACTCCGGTGACGCACCCGGGGAATAGATCCAAGCCGTAGCACGCTCAGATCACGTCAGTTATACGCGCGGCAACCGTTCGACCGCTGCCCCGAAGGGGTGAGGTCGCCGCGGGGAGGTAGACTTAACTGTGTCTGGCCGGACGCACGCCCGAGCACGCCCCGAGCGCACCTGTGTGGGGTGCCGGGAGCGGGCGGCCAAGACGGAACTGCTGCGCATCGTGGCGATCAAGGACGCATGCGTCCCCGATCCTCGCGGTACGCTGCCCGGCCGGGGTGCGTATCTGCATCCCGCCCCGGTCTGTCTCGACCAGGCGGTACGCCGCCGGGCGTTCACGAGGGCGTTGCGAGCCCCGGGAGCGCTCGACACAAAGGTGTTGCGCCAGTACGTCGAGCAGACGACCGTTGCCGAGCAGGCAACACCGTAAGAAGGCGTCGTACGGAACCTCCGTGCGGCTCTGGTACCCCGCGAGTTGGAAGTAGGTCGAGATTGCGATGAGCACTCGATGAGCACGCGATGAGTACGCCCATGAAGTAGCGACGGTCCGGACACACCCGGACCTAAAAGGAGCGAAGTGGCTAAGGTCCGGGTATACGAACTCGCCAAGGAGTTCGGAGTGGAGAGCAAGGTCGTCATGGCCAAGCTCCAGGAACTCGGTGAATTCGTCCGTTCGGCGTCTTCGACCATCGAAGCGCCCGTTGTCCGCAAACTGACTGACGCCTTCCAGGGCGGTGGCAGCGGCAAGTCCGCCAAGCCCGCCCCGCGCAAGGCTGCCCCCAGGCCCGCGGCGCCCTCGCCGGCGCAGGCGGCCCGTCCGGGCCCGGCCGCACCGCGGCCGGCCGCCCCCAAGCCGCCGACGGCGGCGCAGCCCGCGGCGCCCGCCGCGTCCGCGGCTCCGGCCGCCCCGTCGGCCCCCGCGCCCACGGCCTCCGCGCCGTCGGCCTCCGGCCCGCGTCCGGGTCCCCGGCCCGCGCCGCGTCCGGCCCCGGCCGCCCCGGAGTTCACCGCTCCGCCGGCGCCTCCGGCCGCTCCGGCCGCCCAGAAGCCGGCCTCCCAGGCCCCGCGTCCCGGCGCACCCCGTCCCGCCGGCCGTCCGGCCGCCGGTCAGGGTCAGCAGGGCGGTCAGGGCCAGCGCCCGGCCGCCGCGCAGGGCCAGCGCCCCGGTGGCGGCGCTCCGCGTCCGGGCGGTGCCCGTCCGGCCGGTCCGCGTCCCGGCAACAACCCCTTCACCTCCGGCGGCAACGCCGGTATGGCCCGTCCGCAGGCCCCGCGCCCGCAGGGCGGCCCCGGCGGTCCGCGTCCCGGCGGTCCCGGTGCCCCCGGCGCCGGTCCCCGTCCCCAGGCGCCCGGCGCCCAGGGCGGCGGTCCGCGTCCGCAGGCTCCGGGCGGCGCGCGTCCGTCCCCGTCCGGCATGCCCCGCCCGCAGGGCGGCGCTCCGCGTCCGGGCGGCCCGCGTCCCAACCCCGGCATGATGCCGCAGCGTCCGGCTGCCGGCCCCCGCCCCGGCGGCGGTCCCGGCGGTCGCGGTCCCGGCGGCGGCGGTCGTCCCGGCGGTGGCGGCGGTCGTCCCGGTGGCGGCGGCGGTTTCGCCGGTCGTCCCGGTGGCGGCGGCGGTTTCGCCGGTCGTCCCGGTGCTCCCGGTGCCGGCGGCGGCGGCTTCGCCGGTCGTCCCGGCGGTCCGGGCGGTGGCGGCGGTGGCCGTCCCGGCTTCGGTGGCCGTCCCGGCGGTCCCGGTGGCCGCGGTGGCACGCAGGGCGCCTTCGGCCGTCCCGGCGGTCCCGCGCGTCGCGGTCGCAAGTCGAAGCGGCAGAGGCGCCAGGAGTACGAGGCCATGCAGGCCCCGTCGGTCGGCGGCGTGATGCTGCCTCGCGGCAACGGCGAAGCCATTCGCCTGTCGCGCGGTGCGTCGCTCACCGACTTCGCGGAGAAGATCAACGCCAACCCGGCGTCGCTCGTCGCGGTCATGATGAACCTCGGCGAGATGGTCACGGCCACGCAGTCCGTCTCCGACGAGACGCTCCAGCTCCTCGCCGACGAGATGAACTACACGGTTCAGATCGTCAGCCCCGAGGAGGAGGACCGCGAGCTGCTCGAGTCCTTCGACATCGAGTTCGGCGAGGACGAGGGCGACGAGGACGACCTGGTGGTCCGTCCCCCGGTCGTCACCGTCATGGGTCACGTCGACCACGGCAAGACCCGACTGCTCGACGCCATCCGCAAGACGAACGTCATCGCGGGCGAGGCCGGCGGCATCACGCAGCACATCGGTGCCTACCAGGTGTCGACCGAGGTCAACGACGAAGAGCGCAAGATCACCTTCATCGACACCCCGGGTCACGAGGCGTTCACCGCCATGCGTGCCCGTGGTGCCCGGTCGACCGACATCGCGATCCTGGTCGTCGCGGCCAACGACGGCGTCATGCCGCAGACGGTCGAGGCGCTCAACCACGCGAAGGCCGCCGAGGTCCCGATCGTCGTCGCGGTCAACAAGATCGACGTCGAGGGCGCCGACCCGACCAAGGTGCGCGGTCAGCTCACCGAGTTCGGTCTGGTGGCCGAGGAGTACGGCGGCGACACGATGTTCGTCGACATCTCCGCCAAGCAGGGTCTGCACATCGACTCGCTGCTGGAGGCCGTGATCCTCACGGCCGACGCCTCGCTCGACCTGCGGGCCAACCCGAGCCAGGACGCGCAGGGCATCTCGATCGAGTCCCGTCTCGACCGCGGCCGCGGTGCCGTGTCGACGGTCCTCGTCCAGCGAGGCACCCTGCGGGTCGGCGACACGATGGTCGTGGGCGACGCCTACGGCCGCGTGCGCGCCATGCTCGACGACAACGGCAACAACGTCGCCGAGGCGGGTCCGTCGACTCCGGTCCAGGTGCTGGGTCTCACCAACGTCCCGGGCGCCGGCGACAACTTCCTGGTGGTCGACGAGGACCGTACGGCCCGTCAGATCGCCGAGAAGCGTGCGGCCCGCGAGCGCAACGCCGCCTTCGCCAAGCGCACGCGCAGGTTCTCCCTGGAGAACCTGGACGCGGCCCTGAAGGCCGGCGAGGTCCAGCAGCTGAACCTGATCATCAAGGGTGACGCGTCCGGATCGGTCGAGGCCCTCGAGTCCTCGCTGGTCCAGCTGGACGTCGGCGAAGAGGTCGACATCCGCGTCCTGCACCGCGGCGTCGGTGCGGTCACGGAGTCCGACGTGGACCTCGCGATGGGCTCGGACGCCATCGTCATCGGCTTCAACGTCCGCGCGGCGGGCCGCGCGGCGCAGATGGCCGAGCGCGAGGGCGTGGACGTCCGGTACTACTCGGTCATCTACCAGGCGATCGAGGAGATCGAGGCGGCCCTGAAGGGCATGCTGAAGCCGGAGTACGAGGAGTTCGAGCTGGGCACGGCGGAGATCCGCGAGGTCTTCAAGTCGTCCAAGCTCGGCAACATCGCCGGTGTCCTGGTCCGCTCGGGCGAGGTCAAGCGCAACACCAAGGCGCGCCTCATCCGCGACGGCAAGGTCATCGCGGAGAACCTCAACATCGAGGGCCTGCGTCGCTTCAAGGACGACGTCACCGAGATCCGCGAAGGCTACGAGGGCGGTATCAACCTCGGAAACTTCAACGACATCAAGATCGACGACGTCATCGCGACGTACGAGATGCGGGAGAAGCCGCGGGTGTGACACCCCCGGTTCGTGCCGGCCGGCGGGGCGCTGTCCCCGCCGGCCGGTGCGGCGTTGCGGCGGCGGTGAGCGGGGAAAACCCCGTCGAGCCGCGGCCGCGATCGTTGTACCGTTCTTGATGCCCCTGTCCGCTCAGGACAGGGTCGTCGATCCCGTACCGGCGGGTGAACCGGTTGCACATGTACGTGGGGACTCTGTCCTTCGACCTCCTCCTCGGCGACGTACGCTCGCTGAAGGAGAAGCGCTCCGTCGTCCGCCCGATCGTCGCCGAGCTCCAGCGCAAGTACGCGGTGAGCGCGGCCGAGGTGGACCACCAGGACCTGTACCGCCGGGCGGTCATCGGCCTGGCCGTGGTGTCCGGGGACACGGAGCATCTGACCGATGTACTGGACCGGTGCGAACGGCTCGTCGCCGCCCGCCCCGAGGTGGACCTGCTGTCGGTCCGACGCCGTCTCCACGGCGAGGACGACGACTGACCACACCAGAGAACGCAAGAGAAGAAAGAACGGGAGACGGACCAGTGGCCGACAACGCGCGCGCCAAGAGGCTGGCGGACCTCATCCGAGAGGTGGTGGCGCAGAAGCTGCAGCGCGGGATCAAGGACCCGCGGCTCGGCTCCCACGTCACCATCACGGACACCCGCGTCACGGGTGACCTCAGGGAGGCGACCGTCTTCTACACCGTGTACGGGGACGACGAGGAGCGGGCCGCCGCGGCCGCGGGCCTGGAGAGCGCCAAGGGTGTCCTGCGCTCCGAGGTCGGCCGCGCGGCGGGCGTGAAGTTCACGCCCACGCTGAGCTTCGTCGCCGACGCCCTCCCGGAGAACGCCCGCACCATCGACGACCTCCTCGACCGGGCCCGGCAGGCCGACGAGAGGGTGCGCGAGGTGTCCGCGGGCGCCGGGTACGCCGCCGGCGCCGACCCGTACAAGAAGCCCGGTGACGACGACGAGACGGACGACGCCGCCGAATGAACCGGAAGCAGACCCCGCCCGACGGCCTTGTCATCGTCGACAAGCCGTCGGGCTTCACTTCGCACGACGTCGTGGCCAAGATGCGCGGGATCGCCAGGACCCGCCGCGTCGGCCACGCCGGCACCCTCGACCCGATGGCCACGGGCGTCCTCGTCCTCGGCGTCGAGAAGGCCACCAAGCTCCTCGGGCACCTCGCGCTCACCGAGAAGGAGTACCTGGGGACGATCCGGCTGGGCCAGAACACCCTGACGGACGACGCCGAGGGCGAGATCACCTCCGCCACCGACGCCTCCGGGGTCGGCCGGGACGCCATCGACGCCGGGATCGCCGAACTGACCGGCCGGATCATGCAGGTCCCGTCCAAGGTCAGCGCCATCAAGATCGACGGCGTGCGCTCCTACAAGCGGGCCCGCGACGGCGAGGACTTCGAGATCCCCGCCCGCCCGGTGACCATCTCCTCGTTCACCGTGTACGACGTCCGGGACGCCGTCGCCGAGGACGGCACCCCCGTTCTGGACCTGATCGTCTCGGTGGTCTGCTCCTCCGGCACCTACATCCGCGCCCTCGCCCGCGACCTGGGCGCCGGCCTGGGCGTCGGCGGTCACCTCACGGTCCTGCGCCGCACCCGCGTCGGACCGTACAAGCTGGACTCCGCCCGCACCCTCGACCAGCTCCAGGAGGAGCTGACGGTGATGCCGATCGCGGAGGCCGCCGCGGCCGCGTTCCCCCGCTGGGACGTGGACGACCGGCGGGCCCGGCTGCTCCTCAACGGCGTGCGGCTGGAGATGCCCGAGGAGTACGCGGGCGCCGGCGCGGTCGGCGTCTTCGATCCCGAAGGCCGCTTCCTGGCGCTGGTGGAGGAGCAGAAGGGCAAGGCCAAGAGCCTGGCCGTCTTCGGCTGAGGCCTCCCGGGGCCGGTCCGGCGGATCATGCCGGAGACGCTCCGCCCTGCCCGTGGAGCGGCGGCCACGGGGTCCCGCTCCGCCGCCGCTCCACGGGCCCCCCTCGGTTCCCCCACCTCTAGGCTGCGTCCGACGAGCCCCGTTCATTCACCCGTCCGGACGGGCGCTCGGAGTGAACCGAGGGAGTGCACGGGGGCGCGTTCGTGTCGCGGCCTGTCCCGCCGATCACCGCGCGCCTACCGTCGACCGGAGGGCACGCGGGCGTGGCGGGGAGGTACGGCGATGGCGGGACGGGGCCCGCGCACCGGCGACGGCCGCGACACACCGCGGCACGGTCCCCGGGCGGCGCACGAGGACGACCCGCGCGCCTTCCCCGAACCCTCGCCGGTCCGCGTCCAGGACCTCGCCGGCCGCCTCCGCGGCACCGGCTTCCTGGCCGACCACCACGGCACCGTCGTCACCAGCCACGAGGCCGTCGACGGCCTGACCCGCCTCGTCCTGTTCGGCGCCGGCGACCGCGGCTGCGTCGTCACCGCCGACGAGGTCACCCCGCTCCCGGAGCTGGACCTGGCCCTCGTCCGCACCCAGGGCCTCGACGCGACCCCCCTGCCGGTCACCGTGCGCGAGGGCGTCGACAGCGGCACCTACGTCCGGCTGGCCGCCGGCTGCTGGCGCGAGGCGCGGGTGCTGACGGCGACCTCCGTGACGTACACGGCCACGGACCGCTTCCACCGCCTCCCGCACTGCCTGGAGCTGGCCATCGGCACGGCGGGGCGGGACGCGCTGCGGCTCGGCGGGGGCGCGGCCGGCGGGCCCGTGCTCGACGCGGAGACCGGCGCCGTCGTCGCCGTCCTGGGCACCGCCCTGCGCTCCGACCACCACGACACCGGTTTCGCCGTCCCCCTGCGCCCCGGCCCGCCGGGCGGCCCCCTCGCCGACCTGCTCGCCCGCAACGCCGCCACCGTCCCCGCCTACGGCGCCGACCTCAACCTGGCGGGCGTCCTCGAACTCGCGGCCACCTCCGTCGGCTCCGACGGACCGCCCGCCCATCCCCACGCCGCCGTCGAACGCGCCCTGCCCGCGCAGGAGTTCGCCGCATTCACCGAGAGCCGGGCCGCCGTCCTCGCCCTCGTCGGCGCCCCCGGCAGCGGCCGTACGACCGAACTCGCGGCCCTCGCCGGCCGGCGCGCCCGGGGCCCGGAACCGGCGCCCACACTGTGGCTGCGCGGCGCCGACCTGCGGGAGACGGACCGCTCCGTCGCCGACGCGGCCCGTCGCGCGCTGGCCCGCGCCGCCCGGATCGTCGCCGCGTCCCGCCCGGTCCCCGCCCCCGACGACCTGACCCCGCAGCGGCTCGCCGACCTCGCCCGCGCCGCCGGCCGCCCGATGCTGCTCCTCCTCGACGGCCCCGAGGAGATGCCGCCCCTCCTCGCCCACCGCCTCCCCGAGTGGACCGAGGGCACGGTCGGCTGGCTGCGGGAGACCGGAGCCCGGCTGGTGGTGGCGTGCCGGGCGGAGTACTGGGAGCAGGCGGGCCCCCACTTCCCGGCGGGCGTGCTGCACGGCCGCGCGGACCGGGACCTGCCGCCCCGCGTCCCGCTCGGCGGCCTCACCGGGGCCGAGGCCGAGGAGGCCCGTGCCCGGCTCGGCGTCCCGGACACCGCCCTCGCGGGCCCCGACGCCCGGCACCCCCTCACCCTCCGCCTGTACGCGGAGGTCCGCGCCGCCCTCCCCGGCACCGACCACACCACACCCGTCGGACGCGACGACCTCTTCGCCGCCCACCTCGACCTGCTGTGCCTGCGGATCGCGGTCCGGCTGGCCGCGGAGAACGGCGTGCGCGGCACCGCCGTACGCCTGCTCGCCGCGAAGGTGGCCGGACAGGTCCACGAGGCGGCCCGGCGCAGCCTCGGGCCGGGGCAGGGCGAGCTGGACCGGGCCTCGTTCGAGGCGGTGTTCCCGTGGGGGCCCGCGCCCGCCCGGCTCGGTGGCGGAACCGGCTGGGCGTCCGCCGTCCTCGCCGAAGGGCTCCTGGTGCCCGCCGGCGGCGGCTACCGCTTCGCCCACGAGGAACTCGCCGACTGGCTCCAGGGCCTCCACCTCGACCTGGACGAGGCCCTGCGTGTCCTCGTCCACCGCCCGCGCACTGCCGACGGCACCCACCCGCTGCCCGTCCCGCACCACCGCATCGGCCCCGTCGTCCAGGCGCTGCTGCACCTCGGCCGGCAACAGGGAACCCGGCAACTCGGCTTGCGCCTCACGGAGTTGACCCACGCGCTGGAGGCCGACCCGGAGTCCTGGTGGGCCGCCCGGCTGCTCGCCGAGACCCTGCCGCGCGTCCCGGACGCGACCCCGTACGCCGGCGTCCTGCGGCTCCTGGCCGACCTCGTCGTCAGCCGGTCCGGCCGGCCGGACCGGCCGGCCGGGTTCGGCCCGGACTTCTGGGCCGCCCTGCCGCTCCCGGCCGGCCTCCGCCTCGACCTCCTGCGCCGGCTGGTCCTCACGGACCCGGCACCGGACGCCGAGGACGTACCCCGCCACCTCGACGCCGTCGCCCGGCTGCTCGCCGACGACGCCACCGCCGTACAGCCGCTGCTCGCGCTCTGGTTCGACGACGAGCGGCCGCTTCCCGCGACACCGCACGCCACCGTGGCGACGGCCGCGCAGGCCCTGCTGCACACCCACCGGCACCGCGGCCTGGACGACCTCACCGAGGTCCTCGCGGACCGCGCGCACCCGCGCGGCGACGAACTCCTCGCCGTGCTCGCCGAGGAGGAGCCCTCCGCGCTGTGCCGGGCCGTGGACCGGTGGGCGCACGACGAGCGACCGCAGCGGCGGGCCGCGGCGATGGCGTACGGGCAGCACGCGGCGGCACACGCGCGTACCCGCCCCGACCGCGACCTGCTGCGGTACGCCGCCCTAGCCGTCCTCGCCCACCCCGCCGACCGGGACCTCCACGGCGCCGCCCTCGCCCTCCTCGTACGTGACCCCGAGGCCCGCGGCCGGCACCTTCCACGCGCCCTGGAGCGGTTCGCGCGGGAGGATCCGGACCTGCCCCCGAGCGCGCTGCTCACCGCCCTCACCACCCACCCGGAACCGGTCCTCGAGGCCTGCCGCGCCCGGCTGGACCGCCCCGGCACGGACCCCGGACCCCTGCTGCGCGCCCTGGTCGACGCCGCCACGCCCGCCCTGGCCCGCCGGGTGGCCCCGCTCCTGCGCGAGGTCCTGGAGCGGCGCCCGGAGGCCGTCGGCAACCTCGCCGCGTGTCTCGACGAGCGCCTCGACCTCGGACAGCCCGCCCCGGCCGTACTGTTTCCGCTGGTCACCGGGTTGCTGGACGGGGGATCCGAGGCGGTGCGGGCCGCCCTGGCCGGTGTCCTGGCCGGACCCGGCGACCTCCGCCGCGAACTGCTGGACTTCCTGCTCGCCCACGAACACGACGTCGCCGTCCTGGACGCCGTGCTGCACGCGGTCGGCCGGCTCAGCGGCCCGGACCTGCGCGTCCTCGTCCACCGCACCGGCCTCCTGCTGAGTCGCACCCCGGAGGGCGCCGCCCGCCTCGACCGCGGCCTGGTCGACCTGGCCCGCCACGTCCCCGGCTTCGCGGCACAGCTCGTGGACTGGCTCGCCGGACGGCCGGCGCAGTGGGAGGCGCTGGTCGGTCCGGGCGCCCGCCGCACGATCGAGCACCTGGCGGGTGCGCGGGTCACCGTCTGATCAGGGGCCACGCCGACGGTCCGAGGCAGTGGGGCGAGTCACAGCGCCCAAGCCCGATGCGGGCCGGAGACACCCGGCATGGCACCCTTAGAGCTGCGTACGCGGTCAACGGAACACACGAACACACCACCACACGACAAACACGGACACAGGTTCGAGGAGCGGTCACAGTGCAGCGCTGGCGTGGCTTGGAGGACATCCCCCAGGACTGGGGGCGCAGCGTCGTCACCATCGGCTCTTACGACGGCGTCCACCGCGGACACCAGCTGATCATCCGGCACGCCGTGGACCGGGCCCGCGAGCTGGACGTGCCCTGCGTCGTCGTCACCTTCGACCCGCACCCCAGCGAGGTCGTGCGCCCCGGCAGCCACCCGCCGCTGCTCGCCCCGCACCACCGCCGCGCCGAGCTGATGGCGGACCTGGGCGTGGACGCGGTCCTCGTCCTCCCCTTCACCACCGAGTTCTCGAAGCTGTCGCCCGCCGACTTCGTCGTCAAGGTCCTGGTCGACAAGCTGCACGCCAGGGCGGTCGTCGAGGGTCCCAACTTCCGCTTCGGCCACAAGGCCGCGGGCGACGTCGAGTTCCTCACCGAGCAGGGCAAGGTCTACGACTTCGAGGTCGAGGTCGTCGACCTGTTCGTCTGCGGCGACGCGGGCGGCGGCGAGCCGTTCTCCTCGACGCTGACCCGGCGCCTGGTCGCCGAGGGCGACGTCGGGGGCGCCGCGGAGATCCTGGGCCGGCCGCACCGCGTCGAGGGCGTGGTCGTGCGGGGCGCGCAGCGCGGCCGGGAACTCGGCTTCCCCACGGCGAACGTGGAGACCCTCCCGCACACCGCGGTCCCGGCCGACGGCGTCTACGCCGGCTGGCTGCACGTGGGCGACGAGGCGATGCCGGCCGCCATCTCCGTCGGGACCAACCCGCAGTTCGACGGCACCGAGCGCACGGTGGAGGCGTACGCCATCGACCGCGTCGGCCTCGACCTGTACGGCCTTCACGTGGCCGTCGACTTCCTGGCCTTCGTCCGCGGCCAGGCGAAGTTCGAGTCCCTGGAAGGGCTGCTCGAGCAGATGGCGGTGGACGTGAAGCGCTGCCGGGAGCTGGTGGCGGAGGCGGGCCGGTAGCCCGCCCGCTCCCACGACGGCGAAGGGCGGCCGGTGTCATCGGACACCGGCCGCCCTTCTTCCGCTGCTACCGCTACTGCTGCGGGGGCGGGGGCGGGGTCTGGCCGTCCGGGCCCTGGGGGTGGGGCGGGTAGGCGGGCTGCTGCTGGTACTGCTGGTACTGCTGGTCGTGGTTCAGATAGGGCCGGCCGGGCTGCGGCGCCTGCGGGTACGGCTGTTGGGGCAGGCCGTGCGGCGGCTGGGGCTGCGGCTGGCCCTGCGGAGGGTAGGGCCCGCCCGGCTGCTGGGGCGCGGCGGGGTAGGGCTGGCCGGGCTGCGGCTGCGGCTGGGCCTGGTACTGGTACGGCTGGGGCTGGGGCTGACCCGGCAGGGGCGGGGCGGCGACCGGCGGCGGGTTGCCGTCGCTGGTCCACAGGCCGTGCATCTGCTGGTGCCGGACGAAGTCCTCCGCGACCATCGCCGCGAGGTTGAAGTACGACTCCCGCACCTTCGGCCGCATCATGTCGAGGTCGACCTCGGCACCGGCGGCGAGGTGCTCGTCGAACGGCACCACGACGACACCCCGGCACCGCGTCTCGAAGTGGCTGACGATGTCCTCCACCTTGATCATCTTGCCGGTCTCGCGGACGCCGGAGATGACGGTGATGGAGCGCGAGACCAGCTCGGCGTACCCGTGCGCGGACAGCCAGTCCAGCGTCGTGCTGGCGCTGCTCGCGCCGTCCACCGACGGCGTCGAGATGATGATGAGCTGGTCCGCGAGGTCGAGCACCCCGCGCATGGCGCTGTAGAGCAGACCGGTGCCCGAGTCGGTGAGGATGATCGGGTACTGCTTGCCCAGCACGTCGATCGCGCGCCGGTAGTCCTCGTCGTTGAACGTCGTGGAGACGGCCGGGTCGACGTCGTTGGCGATGATCTCCAGGCCGGAGGCGGCCTGCGAGGTGAACCGCCGGATGTCCATGTAGGAGTTGAGGTACGGGATCGCCTGGACGAGGTCACGGATCGTGGCCCCGGTCTCGCGCCGCACCCGGCGGCCGAGCGTGCCGGCGTCGGGGTTCGCGTCGATCGCGAGGATCTTGTCCTGCCGCTCGGTGGCGAGGGTCGAGCCGAGCGCGGTGGTCGTGGTCGTCTTGCCGACGCCGCCCTTGAGGCTGATGACCGCGATGCGGTAGCAGGACAGCACCGGGGTCCGGATCAGCTCCAGCTTCCGCTGCCGCTCGGCCTCCTCCTTCTTGCCGCCGATCCTGAACCGGCCGCCGCCGGCGGTCGGACGGCTGCTCTTCGCCTTCTGCTTCTTGTTGTTGAGCAGTCGGTCGGAGGACAGCTCGACGGCCGCGGTGTAACCCAGCGGTGCGGCACCGGGGTTGACCGGCTGCCGCTGATCGTGCTGGATCGGCTGCGGCCAGGCGGCCCCGGCCCGGGGGTCGACTGGGGCCTGGGGAGGCTGGGGCGCGGGAGCTCCCTGCGACGGCTGTGCCACCTGTGCCGCGTGCGGCGGCTGTCCGGGGAAACCCTGGGCCGAGCCCTGCGGGAATCCCTGGGGCGGGGCGGACTGTGGGTGGCCGTCCGCCTGGTGGGGGGTACCGGGCTGGGCCTGAGGGGGCTGGGGGCCCTGCGGTGCTTGCGGTGCGTCCGTGGCCGGGGTTGGGGGCGGAGGCGAGGGCTGCGGGAAGCCGTAGCCGGCGGGGGCG
Source organism: Streptomyces sp. NPDC088766 (assembly GCF_044750845.1). Taxonomy (NCBI): domain Bacteria; kingdom Bacillati; phylum Actinomycetota; class Actinomycetes; order Kitasatosporales; family Streptomycetaceae; genus Streptomyces; species Streptomyces sp. NPDC088766. The sequence goes on from NZ_JBIVKQ010000040.1 coordinate 21,349, forward strand.
GTCGGCGCCGGCGAGGCAGGAGGGGCCGCGGCCTGGTGGGGGCCGGGCGCGGGCGGCTCCGGGGCGGTCCGGGCCTGCTGGGGGAAGCCGTAACCCCCGGGGGCGGCGGGAGGCGTGGGCGCCGGGGGCTGCGGGAAGCCCTGGCCCGGCTGGGAGTTGGGCACCGAGGGCTGGGGGAAGCCGTAGCCCGGCTGGGAGTTGGGTGCGGGCGGGGGGCCCGGCTGCTGCTGCACGGCAGGGGCGGGAGGTTGGGGGAAGCCGTACCCGGCCGGAGGGGTGGTCGCGGGGGCCGGGGGCTGCGGGAAGCCGTAACCGGTCTGCGCGCCGGGCACGGGCTGGTGGCCCGGCTGCTGGGTGGCAGGGGGCTGCGGGAAGCCGTACGCCGGCTGGGGCGCGGGCTCCGCCGTCGGCGTGGCGGGCGGCGCAGGGGTCCAGGCCGCCGGCGCGGGCGGTTGAGCCTGCGGCTGGGCGGGTGGCTGCGGAGCCGCCGCGGCCGGTGCGGGGGCGGGCGGCTGCGGTTGCTGCTGAGCCGGCCACTCGGCCGCCGGCGCGGGCGCGGCGGGCTGGTACGACGGCGGCAGCGGCGGCAGCCCGCTCTGCGGGGCCGGCGGGGGAGCCCAGGCGGGCGGAGCGTCCTGCGGAGCGGCCGCGTCCGCGGGGCCGGCGTCCGACTCGGCGGCGGGCACGCCGTCCGAGGGGTCCTCGTCGGCCGACTCCTCGTCCGCCGAATCCTCGTCGGCGGACTCGGCGACGGAATCCCCGGTGACGGCGGACACGGCCGCAGGAGTCGCGTCGTCCCCGGCGGTCGGTCCGGCGTCCTGCCGGACCCCGTCCGCCGCGTCGGAGGCGGCGCCCTCGGGCGCCGCTTCGCCGGACCCTGCCTCGGCGTCCGTCCCTTCGGCGTCCGTCCCCTCGGTGCCCGTCCCCTCGGCCTCCGCCTCGGAGGGAGAAGTCTCGCGGACCTCGTCGCTCGCGGCCTCGGCGCCGTCCGCCGGGGCCGTGGCGTCGGCCTCGGTCCCGCTGCCGGCCGTCGGGTGCGCCGTCTCGGCCCGCTCCGCGATCTGCCGCTTCAGGGCGACCGCCGAGAAGCGCATGGTCGCGCCGCTCTCGAGATCGCCGTTCCCGGAACCGCCCTCTTCCCCGGCGACGGGCACCGCGGGTTGAGGCTGCGGCTGCTGTGGCTGCGGCTGCTGCGGCTCGAACCCGGCGTCCGCCGGCAGCCGGGGCACGGCGACCGGCTCACCGACGGGAGCCGGCGAGGCCACGGGCGGCGCGGGCGGAGCGAACGGCGCTTGCGGAGCGGGAGCCACGGGCGGCGGGTACGGCGCTCCGGGCCCGGCCGCCGGTTCGGACGCGGGCGCCGGTGCGGGCGCAGGCGGTGTGACCGGTGCGGGCGCAGGCGGTGTGAAGGGAGCCCCGGACGCCGGAGGGCCCGGAGGCGCGTACGGCGCTCCGGGCGTCACGTTCGGGTGGGCCGGCGGAGCCGACCCACCGGCACCCGTGGCCGATCCGGCGCCCGACCCGGTCGTCGGCCCCGAGTCGCCCGCCGCGTTCTGCGTGTACCAAGCGGGCGGCGCGTAGTCGATGGTGAACTCGCCCGTCGTCTCGATGGCGGACTCCGCGTCGGTCTGGTCATCGCCGGGTGTGGCCCAGCCCCCGCGGATCCCGTCCCGATCGCTGCTCACAGTTCCTCCTGGTGTGGTCGAGCACCCTCAAGCCGTGCCGGGGCGACCGTTTCTCGTCGTACGCGGTGGTCCGAGGCCGTCTGGGGTCGTCTGAGGTCGTCCGAAGTACCGGCTTCCCCCCGGGACGCCGACGCCCACCCCACGGTTTCCGGCATCGCGCCCGGCACCAGCCTAATCATCGGATGCCCCGCCCAGGCAGGCCCGCCCACCCTCGGCACCAGTCCATCACGTCACCGGCCTCCCGACGAGTGAGCTCGCATGCGTCACGCCCCGGCAAAACGGCCATAACATCACAACTGCCTTACGGGGCAGCCGGAAAGAGGGAAACCGGGGAAGCCGCGGAGCTGCTCAGTCCATACGACGGGGTGTGCCCAGCAGCCCGATCTCCGCGTCCGTCGGCTGCGTCATCACGTACTGCCGGTCGCGGTCGGCGCACCACAGGGTGAAGCCGTCGGCGAGCGTCGGCAGGGCCTCCACGTCCGCGCGCGGCAGCGCCAACGCGCGGCCCAGCTCCGCCGACTCGTCCGGCGAGATCCGCTGCACGCCGACGAGCCTGGCCTGCCGCAGCAGCCGGGGGGCGACCGGGGAGAGGTACGGCAGCAGGGTGAGCACGGACTGCCAGGGCCCGGAGGCGACGCGTCCGCGCGGCGGGCGCATCCCGCAGTCCCGCACCACCAGCACCGGGGTGCCCGCCGACGCGCCCTGCGGGGGCACCCGGCCGACCTCGTACACCGCCAGGCCGTTCTGCCCGCCGCCCATGGCGTGCACCATCTGCGCCCACGCCTGCGGCCGGCCCGTCTCCACGGCCACCCGCGCCCCGGTGGCCGCCGCCCTGAGCGCGAGCACCTGGGCGGTCCACAGACCTCCGATCAGGACGACGTCGTACGGCGTGGGCCGGTTGATGCCCAGGACGGCGGGCCGGCCCTCGGCGTCCACGCCGATGACGACGCCGTCGTCCCCGATCGGCAGCGCCAGCGCGCCCAGTTGATCCATGGACACCGAGTGCCGCCCGTGCCGCGGACCGATCAGCCCGAAGCCGGCGCGCGGCAACCGGTGTCCCGGGACGCCGGAAGAGGGCTCGGGCCCGCCGGTCCGTGCCGTCGTCGTCATCGGACACCTCCGAGGGGCAGTGTGGCCAGGATGCCGGGCACCTGTTCGCGGTCGAGGCGGGCGAGCCCCGCGCCGGTGTGCCGGGCCGCGCCCTGCACCGCGCGCCTGGCCGCCACGAGTTCGTCGTCACTGCGTCCCGTCACCCGGACGTGTCCGCTCAGGGACACCTCCTGCCGCTCGCCGCGCGCGAGGGTGAGACTGAAGGTCGTCGCCAGCGCCGGGACGGCGGTGACCAGGGCGACGAACTGCGGCAGCGACGGACCGCCGTCACCGCCCAGCGCGGGCCACCGGCGCACCCAGTACGTCGTGTGCCGCCGGTTGTCGCACCGCCAGCTCCGGCCGGACTCCTCGGTGCGCCGGTCCACCGCCCCGGTCCGCCCGGCCTCCGCCGTCACCAGCGGGTTGGCACACACCGAGGTGGCGAGGGCGGCCGTCAGCCCCTCCTCGTCGAGCACGGTCGCCCGGAACCCGGCGCCGGTCAGCCGGCTCGCCAGATGGTCGGCCGCCCGCACGACGCACTTCTGCGCGCCGACGAGACCACCGCCGCGTGCGGCGACGGCCTCCGGGCACAGCTCCGGGTCCAGCTTCAACGCGATCCACGTGATGCGCACCGCCGGGGCGCCGGTCTGCTCCTGCAGCGGCGCGTAGTTGGCGACGGCCACGGACTGGCGCGGCAGGTGCAGCGCGGGCGCGGGCTGGGTGTGCAGCACGATCTGCGCGGACTCCAGACGGATGCCGTCCACGTCGAGCGCGTCGTGCACCAGGGCGAGCGGCAGCGGCTGCCGGCTGCGCTCGGCCCGCAGCGCGGTCGCGTCCGCCTCGACCTGGAGCACGGCGGTGACGAACGTGCCGTCGCCGACGATCCCGACGGGCCGCCGGTCACGGCTGCCGTACTCGTAGGTGCGCAGGCTCGGGTCGCACTCCAGGGCCGGGGCGAACCCCGGCTCGGTCCCGGGCGGTATCTCCAGCTTGGCGGCCTGCCGGCGGCGTGCCTTCAGCGCCCGCGCGGTGGCCAGCCACTCCGGGAGGGAACGGCCCCGGCGGCGCGCCACCGAGAGCACCACCAGCACCGCCGCGACGACACCGGCCGCGCCCAGGGCCACCGGGCCGATCACCCAGCCGACCAGCAGGACGGCGGCCGCGGTCTCCCACAGGACGAGGCGTTGCAGCCGGAACGCCCCGGCGGCCCCCGAACGCACCTTGAGATGGAGCGCCCCCGGGGCCCCCGACGTCGCCGACCGCTGCGACACCCGCGGCGGCTGCGGTCCGGACGCCGAGGAGCCCCGCGTCCGCGACCGGCCACCGGAGCGCACGCGCGTTCCCGAAGCCATCACTCCATCTCCCCGTTCTGCTCACGACTCGCCCGCAAATCAGCACCCCACAGGGCACTTGACGGCCCGGGAACCCTACCCGCTCCCCAAGTCCCCGCAGATACCAGGCATAGTAGGGGGCCGCTCCGACATCGGGGGCGGGGGACCGCGTCACCCGCGCGTGCGGCCCGGACGGAAAACGGGGAGAGACACAGACAGATGGCATCCCGGCGCGATCAGCTCAATGCCTACACCTTCGCGAAGCGCCGCATGCTCGCGGCCTTCCTGCAGTCGTCGCCCGACGGTTCGGAGGAGGGAGCGCCACGACCCCTGCGGTCCGTCCTGCCGGGCATCGTCGTCGGAGTGATCGTCATGGCGGTCTTCGGCGCGTGGGGCATGTTCAAGCCGACCGCGCCCAAGGGCTGGGACGAGCCCAACGCCAAGGTGATCGTGGCCAGCAAGTCCACGACGCGGTACGTCGTCCTGAAGACCGACGGCCAGGTCCAGCTCCACCCCGTCCTCAACATGGCCTCCGCCAGACTGCTCCTCGCCGACGGCCGCGGCGACGTCGTGACCGTCGCCGAGTCCGTCCTCGACAACGGCAAGATCCCGCACGGCGTCACCATCGGCATCCCGTACGCGCCGGACCGGCTGCCCCCGGCGTCCGAGGCGGGCACCGGCAAACGCTGGGTGGTCTGCGAACGTCCGGGCGCGGGCGACGACGGCTCCGTCCAGAAGGCCGCGCTGGTGCTCTCCTCGCGCGACATGAAGCTCACCGACGGCAAGGGCCGCCTGCACGGCGGCCAACTGCTCTACATCGCCGACCCGGACGGCAAGCGGTACGTCGTGGACGCGGGCGGCGCCTTCTACCCCGTCGACAAGAGCGACGAACTGCTGCTGCGCGCCGTGGTCGGCTCCGGCCGGGAGCCCCAGCGGGTCTCCGCGGAGTGGCTGGCCACCCTGCACCCGGGCGACGCGATCACCTTCCCGGCGGTCACCGGGCAGCCGGGCGCGGCGGCCGGGGCACCGGGGCAGCTGGACGCGTCGGTCAACAAGGTCGGCATGGTCCTCAAGGCGTTCGACAACAACGCGGAGCAGTACTACGTGGTACTGCCCGGCCGCGTCGCCCCGATCTCCGCCTTCATCGCCCAACTGCTGCTGTTCAGCGAGGAACTGGCCCCTCTCGGCCAGGCCGGGCAGGCCCACGAGGTCAGCCCCGGCGCGATCGTGCCGGGCCAGGCGTTCGGCACCGGGCACAACTGGCCGACCGGGGACCCGGTGCCCGTCAACGAGGCGTCGGCCGCCTCCGGCAGCCGCAGCACGATCTGCAACGTCCTGCGCGACGTGGACGCGGGCTCGGGCGCCACCACCCTCAGCACCTGGGTGGGCACGGACTACCCGGCCAAGCTGCCCACCGGAGCCTCCAGCGCCTACGTCACCCCCGGCTCCGGCCAGCTCTACCGCCAGTTCCAGGGCGAACAGACCAAGACCGGACCGGTGTTCCTCGTCACCGACACGGGCCTGCGCTACGTCCTCCAGTCCAACGCCGACAGCGCCACGGACGACGCCGGGATCGGCACCACGGCCAAGGAACGCGAGCAGCTCCAGCGCGAGGCGCAGCAGGCCCAGAACCGGCTCGGCTACAAGGACGTGGACCCGGCGCCGATCCCCGCCGCCTGGTCGGAGTTCCTGCCCACGGGCCCGCGCCTGTCGACGGCCGCGGCACGCCAGCCGCAGGGATCGTGAGGAGGCGGACGGCAGTGCTTCGTACGACACTGGCGGCGGCCGCGACGCTGCTGACGACGGCCACGGTCCTCGCGCCCCCCGCCGAGGCGGCCGGCAAACTGCCCTACTCGGACCAGTGCAGCTTCCCCAACGGCCTGTATCCGGGCCGCCCCTGGTCCCTCCAGCGCGTCCTCCTGGACGAACTGTGGAGCCAGTCCAAGGGCCAAGGCGTGCGGGTGGCGGTCGTCGACACCGGCGTGGACGTCAAGAACCCGCAGCTCACCGGCGCGGTCGATGCCAAGAGCGGCCGCAACCTCCTGCCGAGGAACCTCAAGGACGAGAACGGCGACCCGATCGAGCGGGGCGCGGAGAACGGCACGACCGACACCGTCGGGCACGGCACCAAGGTCGCCGGCATCATCGCGGCCCGCCCCGCCGACGGCACCGGCTTCGTGGGCCTCGCGCCCGAGGCGACGATCATCCCGATCCAGCAGAACGACGCCGAGGGCCACGGCGACACGGGCACCCTGGCCGACGCGATCCGCTACGCCGTCCAGGCCAAGGCCCAGGTCATCAACATCTCCCAGGACACCTCCCAGGCGGCCCGGCCCGACTCCGACCTGGAGAAGGCGATCGACGAGGCGCTGGCCCGGCAGATCGTGGTCGTGGCCTCGGCCGGCAACGACGGCGTCGGCGGCAACACCAAGAAGACCTACCCGGCGTCCTACGAGGGCGTCCTCGCGGTCGCCGCCTCGGACCGCAACAACGAACGCGCCTCGTTCTCGCAGTCCGGCGACTTCGTCGGCGTGGCGGCCCCCGGCGTCGACATGATCTCCACGGTCCCGCAGGGCGGCCACTGCTCCGACAACGGTACGAGCTTCTCGGCGCCGTACGTCGCGGGCGTGGCGGCCCTGATCAAGGCCAAGCACCCCGACTGGACCGCCGGCCAGGTCGTCGCCCAGATCGAACAGACCGCCGAGCGCACGATCGCCGGCCACGACCGCCTGGTCGGCTGGGGCGTCGTCGACCCGGTCCGCGCCCTGACGGAGGACGACCACCCGATCGAGTCCCCCAGCCCCCAGGACGGCCTCGCCCGGGCCAAGGCCCCGACGGCCGCGAAGTTCCAGGTGGGCGAGACCCCCGACGAACGCAACGCCCGCCTCGCCACCTACGTGGCCGTGGCCGCGGCGGTTCTCGTCGCAGGCCTCGGCGGCACGGCGGTGGCGATCCGCGACGCACGGCGCCGGGCCCGGAGGATCGCGGGGACGGAGCAGGGACAGCGCCGGTTGCCGGCCGCCGATTGCCCCCCGTGAAGAATCCGTGGAGCCCCGGCGGGTAGTAGCAGACCTGTTTCGTATGACAGTTGGGGCTGTCGGAGGAAGTCATTACAGTGGAGATGTTGCGGTCATGAACACCTGAGGAGCGTGGGCTGCTCAGCACGGTCGCCGACAACGGGGAACGGGGAGGGAAGGCTTCGTGCTTCCTGCAGACATGGGCGGTGGTGCCGCCGACGTACGGCGTGGCCTGATGGCGCTTTCGACGTTCAAGAAGCGCGTGGACGACCTGCTGACCGCCTTCGAGGACTCGGCGGGCGGCTCGTCCAAGGTCGCGGCGCACAGCCTGTCGGAGACCGCTTTCGGGACGGGCGACTTCCCGGAAGCGAAGACACTTCACCTGGAGTACGAGCGCGTCCACGAGCGCATCACGACGCTCTCCAAGTCGCTCGGCCTCCAGCTCGAGGCGATGCAGATCGCCGTCCACGGCGTGGACGTCACCTTCGACAATCTCGAGGACGACCTGCGCTACCGGTTCCACGAGATCCGGACCGAGGTCAACCGGGACCGCACCGAGATGCTCAACGAGCACCTCAAGCGCGACAACAAGGCCGACCACACGGACGCGGGGTACTGATGAGCGGCGGCAGCAAGAAGCCCGACCACTACCAGGCCGAACGCCAGGACGCGGCCCAGCAGAACTCCACCGTGGACAACGTCAGGAACGTGGCCGCCGCGGTCAGCCCCTTCTCCGGCGGCAGTCCCGTCAACTTCGGCACGAGCAACTTCGAGGGCCACGACCTCAACGAGATGATCGACATCGTGGAGTCGGCGAGCCCGGAAACGCTGGAGAGCGCGGCCAAGGCCCTCGTCGACGCCCGGGACGCCATCAACGAGGCCGCCAACGAACTCAGCCGCAACCTCGGCGCCGTCGACTGGGAGGGCGAGGCCCACACCGCCTTCTACAACTGGGGCATGGACCTGACCACCACGGCACTGGCGCTGGCCGGTTACGCCGACGAGGTGGGCACCCAGATCCTGGCGGCGGGCTCCGGCCTCGCCTCCGTACGCAAGTCCATGCCACCGCGCGACACCCGCACCGACCGCAAGACGGTCGACGACTTCCCGGTGCCCGCGCAGGTCGACTCCAACAAGGACTACACGGCAGCGCTCAAGGCCGAGAAGGACCGCCAAGAGGCGATCAACCAGATGTACCGACTGGCCTCGTTCTACACGGTGTCGAGCGGGATGATGCAACTGGCCGAGGAACCGGTGTTTCCGAAGATGCCGGATGTGGGGGTACCGACGCCGACAAGTGTCAGGGGGGAGCAGCCTCCCGGGGAGCAGAAGGCCAGCCTCCGCCCTCGCTCGAGTGGCGTGGAACAAGGAGTGCATCACTCCGTGAATGCCACGACCGAGCGATCGCGGCCCGAATCTTCCCTGCCGCCCACAGGAGGGGTGGCCGATCCTCTAACACGGCCCGAGAGCCACGTCGGTACGCAGATCGACAGCGTCGGCACACTGCCGCCACAGGATGCAGCGAAGCCGACGACCGTAGGCCCCTCGTCGACGGCTGTTCCCAATGGAACTCCGTTGGGAACAACTCCACCTATTGCCCCTGTAGGCGTTCCTCCAACCTTTCGAGGACAGTCGGGGCGTACCTCAGGGTTTGGAGGTGTGCCGGCAAGCAAGCTTCCTACCTCGGCTCAGGGACGGGTCGGTGGTATGCCGGGTGGCGCTGCGGCAGGGCGTACGGGAACGGGACCGACGGGACGTGTGTCCGTGCCAGGTCAGGCAGGCGGACGTGGCGCGGGTCCTATGGGGCGTGGCGTTGTCGGTGGGGTACCAAAAGCTGGAGGGCAGGTGGCTGGACGTACCGGGGGCGTCCCCCGAGGCCCGGTCACCGGCATGGGTGCGATTAATCCCGGACGCACAGGCGCCGGACGTTCCGGGACCGGGCGTACCAGTGATGGGGTCGTTGGCGGGAGGCCTGTCACTGGCGGCGCCTCCGGTACCAACCGCTCCAGACTGCCGCGCGGCACGGTCGTCGGTGGTGAGGGTGCGCCGACCTCGCGGGCTATGGGCGAGAGGCCCGGCCAGCGCGGGGTGATCGGGAAGTCTGGCCCGACGACGGGCGCGGGCTCGGGACGAACGGTTCGCCGCCCGGTCGGCAGCACTGAAGGCGTGGTCGGAACGCCGAAGGGTCGAACTCCCGGAAACAGGAACGGTGGAAACACGTCAGGTGATCCGGGCGTGCCCCGTGGTGCCGCACGCAGTCAGCGTTCCGACAAGAAACGTTCGCGCCGGGACGAACAGCGCGATGACGTGTCGTCGACCGACTGACCGACAAGAGCGAGGACAGGCAGAGGCATGGTGGCAGGGATCAGCCGACGCGGTGGGCGGAGCACGTCTTTCGCGGGGCGAAACGGGAGACGGGTGTCCGCCGTCTGTTCAGCGCTCGGCGTCTTGGCAATCCTCTCGGCAGGTCTGGCTCCGAGCGCTTCGGCCGCCGACGTTCAGTCGCAGCAGTGGTATTTGTCGGCGATGAAAGCCGAGGAGATGTGGAAGGTGAGCACCGGTAAGGGTGTGAAGGTCGCCGTCATTGACAGCGGGGTCAACCCTGACACCCCATCTCTTAAGGGACAGGTACTCGCCAATGAGGTGTCTCCTGCCGTTGGGTACGGCGCAACACAGGACTACTTGGGCCACGGAACCACCATGGCTGAATTGATCGCTGGTACCGGTGCTGGTGAGGGACTTAAGGGCCTTGCCCCCGAAGCCAAGATTGTCCCTTACCGCATCAAGACCGACGACCTGAAGGGTGCGGCAGAGCGGAAGAAGACTGCAACCTCTGCCCAGGCAATCAGAGCCGCCGCTGAAAGCGACGTCAAAATCATCAGCATGTCCTACGGCAGTCCTGGTGACAATCCGGAGGAGGCGGCGGCCGTCAAATATGCTCAGTCCAAGGGCAAGTTGATGTTTGCGGCCGTGGGAAATGATGCGGATCGGAAGGCCCCTATCGGGTATCCGGCTGCGTACCCCTATGTCGTGGGAGTTGCCGCATCGGACGAGAATGGAAAAGCCGGAGACTTCTCGGAGTACGGGAACTATGTTGACCTGGCCTCCCCTGGACTGAACGTCCCCACATGGTGCGACAACACCCTCCGCTCGTACTGCACAGGCCAAGGCACCAGCCAAGCCACCGCCATCGCCTCCGCCTCCGCCGCCCTCATCTGGTCCGCCCATCCCGACTGGACGGCGAACCAGGTCCTCGCCAGCCTGATCGACACCGCCGGCCGTGACTGGGCGAAGGACGATCCGAGCACGTATCTCGGATACGGCCTGATCCGCCCCCGCAAGGTGCTGGAGAACAAGAACTTCGATCCCGGCGCGGCCGACACCGATCCGCTGGCCAAGGAGAACTCTGCGGGCGTCACGGGTGACACGCCGACCTCCCCTTCCGCATCAACCTCGTCACAGCCCTCGAAAAACCCTTCAGGCGGCCAGACTTCGGCGGCAGGATCAAGCTCGGATTCTTCCGACGACAACACCACGATGTGGGTCACCCTCGGAGCCGCGGCGGCCGTGTTGGTGATCGGCGGTGGCGCCTTCGCGGTGGTGCGTTCACGGCGCGGCGCATGACGAGCGACGTACCACGGCCAGCCGCACACAACCGTTCTGGTGCGGAAACGCACGCAGAAACGAACCACAGCTCATACGAAAAGGGGTGCCGAAATGGTCGACCGCAAGCTTAATGACGGCGACGTACAGAAGCTCCAGACGGAAGTCATCGACCGGTACGACAACATCCGGGCCTCGCTGGCGAAGCTGCAGGGCACGATCGACATGATCGAGAAGGCCTGGACGGGTCAGGGCGCCAACGCGTTCAACGTCAAGCAGACGGAGATCAACGGCCACATGGTCGCGATCGGCAAGATGCTCGACGACTTCCTCGAGGGCATCCACATGAACAAGACCGACAAGCGCAACCTCGAGGACCAGATCGAGGCCGACCTCAAGCAGATCTCGGTCGAGGACCTGGGCGGGAAGACGTCGGCGCTGAACAGCTACTGACGGGTCGGTGGCGGTACTGAGCCACACCGTTTTCCGGGCTGCGCAGTCCGGCTGAACCTTCAAGGAAACGAGGAAACATGACCGGAGCCCACTACGACGACCTCGCCGTCACGTACGGCACCATGGACGCGCTCGCCACCGAACTCGGCGACCAGGCCAAGAAGCTCGAGGAGGACCTCGAAGCCCTGAGGCAGGCCGTGCTCAACGTGTCCGCGGGCTGGGGCGGCGAGGCGTTCCAGGCGTTCCAGGGCAAGAGCGAGGAGTGGAACAAGCACGCGCGGGGCATTCACGCGGCGCTGGTCCAGATCTCGCAGAAGGTCCACACCGCCGGCGGCGACTACCGCGGCGGCGACCTGAAGGGCGCGAGCTACTTCCAGTAGGCGAGAGCGTAGACGCGAAACCGGGGTGGGCACGCACGGGAGGTGCCCACCCCGTCACTTCAGGTCGGCATACGCTCTGGCCGCGCATTGCGGTGGGAGGTGGTCCAGAGAGCGATCAGCCGCACTCGCTGGAGTCTTCGAGTGCCTTCGTATAGGCCATGATCAGTTTCTTCATCGCGCCCGAGTCGGATCGATCGGGGGTGAACACCTGGATCACGGCATACAGGTTCTGATCGGGATGATCCGAGGACCTGCACGATGTCGCGGTCTTGCCCACGGCACCCGTACCCGAATAAAGATAGCGATTGTCGTCGGTCACTTGGCCGTCGTCCATCTTGTCGTACGCGGCGGCGACAGTGGATGCGCTCTCCCCGTTGCTCCACCACGTCTGGGTCTGCCGAACTGAGACATTGCCGTCGATGACGAGGTCACAGCGTTTCGTGCCCCCGTTGGGAGACGAGGGCTTCACGGAGACGGAGTCACCCTCTGGAAGGAAACCGTCGAGCAGTTCGGGGTCCAGTGAAATGCCGCAGAGAGCGCTGGGCGTCGTGTAGTTCTTCTCTTCTTCTCCGCCTGAGCAAGCGGAGAGTGCCAGTGATCCGGCCAGCGCCATGACGGCGGAGACCGAGACTCGGACGGATCGTGCGGGGTGATTGGGTCGCAGCCGGAACAAGAAGAGTCCCTCTCGCATGAGGTCAGATGTCGGTCTTGAGGTGCGGTGCCATGTACGCGGTGTTCGTGCCCGCGTCCCTGAAGCCCCTCTGCGTTGCTGCGCGCGCCTTCTCGTCGATGCTGTCATCCAGCAGGTCGGTGCGGTCGTGGGCCTTGGCCGCGAGTTCGGCAGCCCGCTCGGTGTACGCCGAGTTCGTTTCGAGGCCGCTCTCCCATTTCTCCCCCATGACGGCTCCGGCGTCATCCTGCGCATGGCCCTTCGCGTTCTGGAACAATTCCTCGAGGATCATGCTGCTGACAGTGCTGGCCGCCCCGCCGGCCACGGCACCGCCGACTGGACTCGCGATGAACGTGACACCGACGCCGATACCTGTTCCGATGCCGCCGGAGATGGCGTTTTTCCACTGTGAGACGGATTCGTCGTATGCGTCGTCGGATTCCTTGGCGGGACCGGCGACTGCTTCTTGACGTCCGATGGCGAGGGTCCCCGAAATCTCGCCCGAACCATGGGCAAGTTGCTCGATGGCGAACTGTGTGTCCTTGGAGTACCGTTCGCCCGCCGCCAGATTCGGGTTCATGTGGTAGTCCATCAGGTTTGCCATATAGGCCTTGTTCCCTACCTCGACGGCCGCGTAGCCCTCAGGGTTCTGCCCGACGGATACGAGGAGTGCCGTCACGTCCCGATGATTGAGTGAGGCGGCGGCTCCGGCCGCGGGGAACAGCCTGTTCGTGTCTTCATCGGCGTCGTCCGTCATCGCCCGATTGATGTCCGGGAGATACTCCGACGTGATCTGACCGATGCTGTCGGACATATAGCTGTGATCGGTGAGGCGTCCGGTGTCCTCTGAGATCGAAGCCACGATGTTCTCGAACAGCTTCGCCTGCCCCGCATTGTGCGCAGGCGTGTCCACCGTGGGCTGTTCCCCGGCCGGATGCCCCGTAGTGGCCGCCTCCAGTGCCGCGGCCAGGTAGTTCCGCCCGGCGATGCTGTCCTCGCCCTTGTCGTCCTGGTCCTGGGGCCAGTCGCGCTCTTCGAAGAGGTAGTCGAAGTTGCTCAGGGTCCGCCGGCCCTGCTTGCCGTCGCCGTCGGTGTCGTGGGTGAAGTCGTGGTCCTCGTCCTTGGTGACGAAGGCGTCGTTGAAGAACTCCGTGGCCGCGTCGGGGCTGTTGGAGAGGGCCTTGAGGTAACCCGTCATCGGGTCCCAGCCCGAGTCGGTGCCGGTGCGGTTGAGGAGTGGGTCGCCGCCCGTGCGCTGCCAGGCGCCGTGACGGCCGTTGCCCGTGAACTTCTTCTCCGTCTCGATCAGCTTGTCGCCGTAGTCGACGAGGAACCGGTCGTCGTAGTCGCCCCACCGCATGAGGTTGGACATGACCTGGCCGCCGAGCGGGAAGCCGCCGCTGCGGCCGACCGGCTTGTCGACGAGGTCGATCATGTTCGACTTCCACGTCGTCATGGCGGCGTTGTCGCTCTGCGTGGCCGTGGCGAGCGTGAGGCTCAGGTTCTTCTGGAGGTCGTCGTACTGGTCGACCCGCGCCTGTCCGACCTTCCAGGCGCTGTGCGGGTCGTTGAGGCCGGTCCAGAGGTCCAGGGTCCCCCGCGCTCCCAGGCGGTCGGCGAAGCGTTCCGCGAACAGTTCGTCGCCGGCGTGGTCCTTGAGGCCCTTGTCGAGCCGGTCGAACTCCTCGGGTGACAGGTCCTCGGGTTTCTGTTTCGCCAGGTCCGCCAGTTCCTCGGCGTCCTTGAGCGCCTTGGCCGCGGAGTCCCGGTCGGAGTAGTCGACGTCCGAGAAACCCAGCCTGCTCCGGTCGGCGATGGCCGTAAGGACGCTGCCGGCCGTGGTGTCGCTCTCGGTGGCCTTGTCCAGGATGCCCTGGATCTCGTCGCGCAGCGCGGTGATGTCGCCCTTGTTGTCCCGGTCTTCCTGGGAGCGGCCCTCCGGCGGGACGTTCGTGGTGACGGTGAAGCCGCCCTCGTAGCCGATCACCGTGAGGTTCTTCCGCCGACCCCGTTCGATGGCGTCGGTCAGCTGCCCCTTGTAGAGCTTCAGTTCGTCGCGGGTGTCCGCGAGGATCTTGTGGATGGACGATGCCTGGCTGTGCGCGTCGGCGAACTCACCGGCGGTCTTGCCGATGAACTCCCTGGACACGGTGGCGTTGTACCCCGCCCAGTTGGCCTTGTTCGCGGCGACGTGCAGGCCCTTCTCGGCGGAGTCCATCAGCGTTTCCAGGTCGCCGACCATCGTCGACCAGTCGCCGACGGCGTCGTCGAGCAGAGTGAAGTCGGCTGTGCGCAGGGCGTCGAGGTCCATCAGTCCTTCTTGCCCTTCTCGTCGTCCTTCTCGCCGTACACCGGGTTCGGTTCGCCCGGTTCACCGACGCGCTCGTCGAACCCCGCGTCCAACAGGTCGATGCTGCTCATCTGACGGCGGATGTAGTGGTCGTCGTCTGCGTGCAGTTTCTTCGTGACGGTCATGTGGTTCGAGATGTGCGCGCACGCGTCCCGGAGGGACCCCAGCTGCTCGTCCCAGCGGAGCGCGACATGCCGGAGCGCGCTGCCCAGGGCGAAGCCGCCCCCGGTGAGCTTGCCGGCGGCGCTCTCGCTGGTGGGAACCGCTCGACGTCCCTTGTCCCAGAGGTCGTTGTACAGGTCGAACGCATGGCTGCCGATGTTCGCCAGGTCGCTCTGGCCCGCCCTCAGCTCGCCGTACTGACCGGGATCCGGCGCGGGGCGCACCGGGCCGCTGCCGGGGTCCAGCTGGTTCAGCTGCATGTGGGGCGTGCCGCCCGCGGCAGCCTCCGCCTTCAGCTGTTCCCATTCTTCCCACGCCATGCGTGTACACCTTTCGTGGTGGTTCCCGACGGGACACGGGCGGCCCGTGGCGGTACCGGCCTCGTCTCACATCTCAGCGGCCAGCGAGAACGTCCAGACGGCCAGACCCACCATGAACGCCGCGCACAGGAAGGCCGCGACCCGCTGCGACCGGTACGCCGAGTCCGACGGCTCGTTCGCCGCCGGGTCCCGGAACCGCTTCGCCTGGAAGCGCCACCACAGCGCCCGCTGGTCGGCCGAGCCGAGCCCGGCCATCACCAGAGCCAACAGGAGCAGGAAAACCCCCACACCGGCCATCGGTACGTCCCTCCCGACGTCGGGCACGACACCCCGGTCGTGTCCGGTACGTCAACCCGGCTCTCCGTCAGGGCACTTCATTCGGTCTCGTCCGGCACCAGCCCCACCTGAACCAACGGCTTCCCCCGCCGCCGGGACACGAAGATCCCCCGGCCCGCGGGCATCGGACGCGGCCGCACCCCGCCGAGGAGGTCGCCCTCTCCGGGGTCGCCGGCCAGCACCACGCCCTGGGCGCCGAGTTCCTTGATGCGCTGCATGAACGCCTCGTACGAGGCACGGCCGGCGCCGGCCGTCGAGCGGGCGACGATGAAGCGGACGCCGACGTCCCGGGCGAAGGGGAGCAGCTCCGTCAGCCCCGCCAGCGGGTTGCCGCTGGACGTGGCGACGAGGTCGTAGTCGTCGATGACGACGAACACGGTCGGTCCGCGCCACCAGCTGCGGTCCCGGAGCTGCTGTGCCGTCACGTCGGCCGTCGGGGAGCGGCGCTTCATCAGGTCGGCCAGCGCGGACATGTGGTGGTCCATGGCGTTGGACATGGGGATGTACTCGGCCAGGTGCGAGGACGGCGTCGCGTCCAGCAGGGAGCGCCGGTTGTCGACCACGAAGAACTTGCACTCGTCGCCCGCGTACCGCTGCGAGAGCTGTTTGATCAGCAGGCGCAGCAGGTTCGACTTGCCCGACTCGCTCTCGCCGAAGACGAGGAAGAAGGGGTCCTGCTCGAAGTCGAGGTACACCGGTTCGAGGTTGTCCTCGTCGAGGGCGAAGGCGACCCCGCGCCGCGGGAACCGGTCGCCGGCGGGCAGCTGCCCGGCCGGGAACTCGCGCGGCAGCAGCCGTACGTCCGGAGCGCCGGGCGCCTCCCAGTGGCGGGACACCTCGGCGGACAGCGCCTGGGTCGCGTCGGCGAGGTCGGTGTCGGAGGCGAGGCCGTCGATGCGCGGCACCGCCGCCATGAAGTGCAGTTTCTGCGGGGACAGACCCCGGCCGGGAACGCCCGTCGGGACGTTCGCGGCGGCCTTGCGGTCCAGTTCGGAGTCCATCGTGTCGCCGAGCCGCAGCTCCAGGCGGTTCATCAGGTGGTCCTTGAGGGCGGCCCTGACCTCCATCGAGCGGGAGGCGGTCAGGACCAGGTGGATGCCGTAGCCGAGACCGCGCGCGGCGATCTCGTGGATCACCTGGTCGAGCGCCTCGTAGTCGGAGCGGAAGTTGCCCCAGCCGTCGATGACGAGGAAGACGTCGCCCCACGGCTGGTCGGTGACCGAGATCTCGCCCCTGGCCCGCCGGTTGCGGAAGTCGGCGATCGAGGGGATGCCCGCGGAGCGGAAGTACTCCTCGCGGCGGATCAGCACGCCGTACACCTCGGCCACCGTGCGCCGCACCCGCTCCGGGTCCAGCCGCGAGGCCACCCCGCCCACGTGCGGCAGCCCGGCCAGCGAGGCCATGCCGCCGCCGCCGAAGTCGAGGCCGTAGAACTGGACCTCGTGCGGTGTGTGGGTGAGGGCGAAGGAACAGATCAGCGAGCGCAGCAGCGTCGACTTGCCGGACTGCGGGCCGCCGAGGATCTGCATGTGGCCCGCGGCGCCGGAGAAGTCCACCCAGAGGGCGTCACGGCGCTGCTCGAACGGCTTGTCCACCAGACCGACCGGGACGACGAGGCGGCCCGCACCCTCGTAGCCGGGCTGGGTGAGCCCGCGGTCCGGTACGGCGGTGAGGCCCGGCAGCAGCGCGTCGAGCGAGGGCGGGCTGTCCAGCGGCGGCAGCCACACCTGGTGCGCTGCCGGGCCCTGTGCCTCCAGGCGGCGCACGATGACGTCGAGGACGGTGTCGGCGAGGGCCTCGTCGACCTCGGGACCGTCCCCGGAGGGGCGCTGCTGGGGCACGGGCGCGTACCGCACCGGCACCTCGGCCGCGGTGAACAGCACCGGCTGCCGGTCCACCGGCAGCTGACCTCCGCCCAGCGCCGCCCGCTGCGGGCCGGAGCGGTAGACGCCGGAGACGTACGCCGCCTTGAACCGCAGCATCTCGTCCGTGCCGAACTTCAGGAAGCCGGAACCCGGCACGTTGGGCAGCGAGTACGCGTCGGGCACGCCCAGCGCCGCCCTCGACTCGGCCGCCGAGAAGGTGCGCAGACCGATGCGGTACGACAGATATGTCTCCAGGCCGCGCAGCCGGCCCTCCTCCAGGCGCTGCGAGGCCAGCAGCAGGTGCACGCCGAGCGAACGGCCGATGCGGCCGATCTGCACGAACATTTCGATGAAGTCCGGCTTGGCGGTGAGCAGTTCGCTGAACTCGTCGATCACCAGGACGAGGGAGGGGATCGGCTGGAGCGGGGCGCCGGCCGCGCGCGCCTTCTCGTAGTCGTGGATGTTGGCGTAGTTGCCCGCGTCGCGCAGCATCTCCTGGCGGCGGTTCAGCTCGCCGCGGATGGAGTCGCCCATGCGGTCGACCAGCGTCAGGTCGTCCGCCAGGTTGGTGATCACGGCCGCGACGTGCGGCATCTGCGCCATGCCCGCGAAGGTCGCGCCGCCCTTGAAGTCGGCGAGGACGAAGTTCAGGGTCTCCGAGGAGTGGGTGACGGCGAGGCCCAGCACCAGGGTGCGCAGCAGTTCGGACTTGCCGGAGCCGGTGGCGCCGACGCACAGACCGTGCGGGCCCATGCCCTCCTGCGCCGCCTCCTTGAGGTCCAGCATCACCGGACGGCCGTCCTCGCCGACGCCGATCGGCACCCGCAGCCGCTCGGCCAGCGAACGCGGCCGCCAGGTGCGCTTCGGGTCGACGGACGCCGCGTCACCGAGGTTCAGCAGATCGGTGAACTCCAGGTTGGCCAGCAGCGGTTCGTCGTCGTCACCGCCGGAGGCCATCCGCAGCGGAGCCAACTGCCGGGCGAGCACCTCGGCGGACTCGTACGACAGCGCGTCGGGCGTGCCCTCGTAGACCGCCCCGTCCGCCGACTCCAGGTGCAGCACCCCGGGTTCCACGACGATGGACAACTCGCCTCCGGGGCCGGTCAGTTCGCCGGGGACGACCTCGAGGACCGTGACGCCCTGGAGCCCCTCGGGGTTGGCCAGGAACGAGTCGGGCGGCAGCGAGACGCCGTCGAGGACGACGACGACGTGCGGCTCCTCCGGCAGCGGGGCCGCGTCCGGGTGGAACCGCGGCCGGCCGCTGAGCCGGGAGGCGATCAGGTTCTCCAGTTCGCGCGTGTCACCGCCGATCAGCCTGCGGCTGCCCGCGCCGTCCACCGTGCCCGGAGCCTGCACGTGCGGCAGCCACTTGGCCCACTCCCAGTGCGCGAGTTCGTCCCGGCCCGCCGCGACCACCAGGACGAGGTCCTCGGGCGAGTGCAGCGCGGCCAGCGAACCGGCCATGGCGCGGGCGGAGGACCGTACCGACTGCGGATCGCCGCTGACCGTGACGTGGTAGAAGGCGCGCAGCGACACCGCCATCGGCAGGGCGTCCAGGGTGCTGTGGACGGCGAGGAAGCGCTGGAACGCGCCCGCGGTCAGCGGCTCCAACTGCTCCACGGGGCCGGTCTCGGGGCTGACGAGCGGGGTGGCCAGAGACTGGGCGCCGAGACCGACGCGGACCTGGGCGAAGTCCTCGTCGCCGGGACGCCGTTCCCACACCCGGCTGCCCTCGGCGACCAGGGCCCACAGCTGCTCGGGGGAGGGGTGCAGGTAGTACTGGGCGTCCCGCTGCGCCTTCGCGGTGGCGATCGTCGTCAGCCGGGTCTGCGCCAGATAGCTCAGGTAGTCGCGACGCAGGTCCGCCAACTGCCCCTGCGTGCCACGGCGGAAACGGACCACCATCGCGATGGACATCGCCACCGTCGAGGCGATCATGACCATGCCCATGATGCGCATGAACGGCTGGCCGCTCGTGAAGAAGAAGACGACCGAACCGCCCATGCCCAGGGTGGGCAGCAGTTGCATCAGCACGCTCTCCTGATGCCCCCGCGGCAGCTCGGGCGGGGGCTGCACGGCGATCTCGCCCGTGGGCACCTCGGACGGCAGGGCCCGGGGAGGGCGCTTCACGACGATGTGGCTCACTGCTCACCAATTCCCTTGCCGGCCCCGGGTAAGTACCGTCCGCCACCCCGTGTCAGGCGGACGCAGGCCGCCGCGTGATCCTACTGACTTCCCGTGCGACGAGGGGGCGGTAGGGTGCCGGATGTTCGCGTGAGCACATGCGAGTCGGTCCGGTTGAGCCGGGACATTCCGTGAGAACGGGAACGGTTCGACGCTCTCCGGCCGCCCGACGGCGTCCGTTTCGCCGCCCGGTCGGACCCACCGGTCCCACGCGGCACGGCACGGTCCAGAAATTTTCACACCGCCGACGCGGAACCATCACTGAGGGGGAGCAGCAGGTGAGCATCACGGCCTCCGCGGCAGCCACTGGAGGAGGGCAGGGGTCGGGCGCCGCCTCCGGGACGGGCCTCGGCTTCTGCCGGGTCACGATCGTCGCGCCCGACAGCCGGATCGACGTGGCGCTGCCCGACGACATCCCGGTCGTCGACCTCTACCCGGAGATCCTCCGGCTCTCCCGGCAGAGCCCCGCCGAGGGCGCCCCGGTCGGCTACCACCTCGTACGCCGGGACGGCACCGTCCTCGACGGCTCCCGCTCGTTCGCCGCGCAGCACATCCTCGACGGCGAACTCCTCACGCTGCGCCCCTTCTCGGAGTCGCTGCCGCCCGCCGTCTTCGACGACGTCTCCGAGGCGGTCGCCGCGGCCGTGACCCGCGAACACGCCCTGTGGGGCGGCGACCTGACCCGGGCCGCGGGCCTGGTCGGGGGAGGCGTCCTGCCGGTCCTGCTCGCCTTCGTGGCCTGGACGGGCGACCCGCGCCACGACATGCACTCCCTGCCCGGCATCCTCGCCGCGGTCGTCGGCGTCCTGCTGGTCGCCCTCGCCTGCGTCCGCGCCCGCGTCTACGACGACCGGCCCTCGGCCGTCGCCCTCGGGCTCGGCGCGCTGCCCAACGTCGGCGTGGCCGGCTCGGGGCTCCTCCCGCTCGCCGACGGCCAGGGCATCGGCAAACTCCAGTTCCTCCTGGCCTGCGCGGCGGTGCTGCTGGCCGCGGTGCTCCTCACCCTGTGCTCGCCGGGCGGGGACGGCCCGTTCGTCGCCTTCGTCGTGGCGTCCGGCGCCGGCCTCGCGGCGGTGTTCGCGGCGATCCTCGCGCACTGGACGCCGTCCGAGACCGCCGCCCTGTGCGCGCCCGTCGCCGTGGGCGCCCTCGCCTTCCTGCCCGGTCTCTCCATGCGCTTCGCCCGGCTGCCGATCGGCTTCGACACCCCCGACACCCGGCGCAGCGCGTACGGCGCCGATCCCGCTCCCCAGGAGCCGGTCGACGTCGAGCGGATCACCGCCCAGGCCCGCCGCGGCCACGAACTGCTCGTCGGGCTGGTCGGCGGCTGCGCCCTGATCGCGGTCGGCGCCTGCTCGGTCCTCGGCTTCTCCGACGACATCTGGGCCCAACTGCTCGCCCTGGCCGTGGGCATCGCCCTGCTGATGCGCGCCCACCTCTTCCGTTACACCGCGCAGGTCGCCCCCGTCCTCGCCGCCGGCCTCGCCTCCCTCGTGCTGCTCGGCCTCGGGCTGGCGCTCAACCCGCCCGTGTCGGTGTTCCGCGACGCCCTGGCGGGCGACCGCACCGACCTGGACGTGCGGACGATCTGGCTGGTCGCCGCGATCGCGGCGGCGTCCGCGCTCGTCACCGCGATCGGCCTGATCGGCTCGCGCGGCGGTCTCACGCCGTTCTGGGGACGGTTCACGGAGATCGCCGAAGGCTTCGTCCTGCTGACCCTGGTGCCCCTGGCGCTGGCCGTCTTCGACGTCTACGCCGCCGCCCGGGCGATGACGAGCTGACCGGCCGGCAGCCGGCCGGCCGCCGCCCCGCCGGGGCGCCGCAGGGCGGTGGGGCGTCACAAGGCGGCGCAGGCTAGGAGCGTCGAGGCCGGCCGGCCCCTCGCCGTACGCGTGAGCGACGACCGCATCGCGCCCGGCGAGCCGGTCGCGCCGGACCCGGAGACCGGCCGCGAGACGCCCTACTTCTCCTTCGGGCTGCCGGCCGAGGCCGAGCCGACGACGATGGTCACGCCGACGCCGACGCCGACGAGCGACCACAACCACGTCGTCGTCCGGAGCGGCCGCCCCTTCTCCGGCGTCAAGAAGGCCGAGAGCCCCGCCGCCGGCCGGCCGAAGCGGACCTGCCCGGTCCTCGGCCGCCGGAGCGCGGCGGCGGGGAGGTGACGGCGCGGACGCGAGCCGCCTACTGCGCCGCCCGTCCGCCGTTGTGCGGGGCCGGCTCCAGGTCGAACTCGCCGTCCCGCGCACCCAGCACGAAGGCACGCCACTCCGCCTCCGTGTAGCGCAGCACGGTGCCGGGGTCGAGCGACGACCGCATCGCCACGGCACCGGCGGGGAGGTGGGCGATCTCCACCCGCTCCTCGTGCTCCTCCGTGCCGGGCGCGCTGTGCCACTCGACGCCGGAGATGTCGAGGGCGTACAGCTCGTCCCTCTCCCGCTCCTTGCGCGCCTTGGTCTCCTCTGCCGTCTCCGTCATGTCGCAGCGACCCCTTCCCGACGTACGGACGAACAACGTTGCTTCCGTCAAAGAACGATCCGAGCGCCACCCTAGTGGCCGCCCCGGCGTCTCCTCAGGGGTTCGCGGACCGCGGCCGGGGCGCCCGCCACCTCCTGGTACGCTGATGGACGGCCGTTTGTGTACGCACCCCCGGATCGCCCTCAGGAGACCCTGCCCCGGCAGACCCCGATGGTCCTGGAGGCCGCGCCCAGCGGATCCCCGCCTCCCGAGTAACGGAAGCTCCCCCGAGACACAGACCGGGGGCACTCGGTGGCCCACCACAGACTACGAGGAGTACGCGTGTCGCTCGACGCCGCTACGAAGAAGCAGATCATCGCCGAGTTCGGCCAGAAGGAGGGCGACACCGGCTCCCCCGAGGTCCAGGTCGCCATGCTCTCCCGTCGGATCTCCGACCTGACCGAGCACCTCAAGACCCACAAGCACGACCACCACTCCCGCCGTGGTCTGCTCATCCTGGTCGGTCAGCGCCGCCGGCTGCTGCAGTACCTGGCCAAGAAGGACATCCAGCGCTTCCGCGCCCTGGTCGACCGCCTCGGCATCCGCCGCGGTGCGGCCGGCGCCAAGTAAGACGCCGTGAAGGGAGCGGTTCCCGTCGTCATGCGGGGACCGCTCCCTTTGCCGTACGTAAGCAAACGTGCGGAGTGTCACCCACGCTTTGTAGTGTGGTAGCAGAACGCAACACGCACGAGACAGACGAGGAGAGGCGCACGTAGCCGCCGCCGGTCCTCGGTAGTGGCCCCCGGGGGGAAGCGAACCCCGGGTGCTTCGATCGAAGACCGGCCCGCACCGTACGGAGCGCCTCTCCGCCACCGTCCCCCTGCCACACGGGCAGCCCAGGGGACGAAGACGAGGAGAAAACGCTAGTGGAGAACGAGACCCACTACGCCGAAGCCGTCATCGACAACGGCACCTTCGGCACCCGCACCATCCGCTTCGAGACGGGCCGTCTGGCCCGCCAGGCCGCCGGCTCGGCCGTGGCCTACCTGGACGACGACACCATGGTGCTGTCGGCCACCTCCGCCTCCAAGAACCCCAAGGACCAGCTCGACTTCTTCCCCCTCACGGTGGACGTCGAGGAGCGGATGTACGCCGCCGGCAAGATCCCCGGCAGCTTCTTCCGCCGTGAGGGCCGCCCCTCCGAGGACGCCGTCCTCACCTGCCGCCTGATCGACCGCCCGCTGCGCCCGTCCTTCAAGAAGGGCCTGCGCAACGAGATCCAGGTCGTCGCCACGATCATGGCCCTCAACCCCGACCACCTGTACGACGTCGTGGCGATCAACGCCGCGTCCGCGTCCACGCAGCTGGCCGGCCTGCCCTTCTCCGGCCCGATCGGCGGCGTCCGCGTCGCGCTGATCCGCGGCCAGTGGGTCGCGTTCCCGACGCACACCGAGCTGGAGGACGCCGTCTTCGACATGGTCGTCGCCGGCCGTGTCCTGGAGGACGGCGACGTCGCGATCATGATGGTCGAGGCCGAGGCCACCGAGAAGACCATCAAGCTCGTCGAGGGCGGCGCCGAGGCGCCGACCGAGGAGGTCGTCGCCGCCGGTCTGGACGCCGCGAAGCCCTTCATCAAGGTGCTCTGCCGGGCCCAGGCCGACCTCGCCGCCAAGGCCGCCAAGCCGACCGGCGAGTTCCCGATCTTCCTCGACTACCAGGACGACGTCCTGGAGGCGCTGTCCGCCGCCGTCCGCCCGGAGCTCTCCGCCGCGCTGACCATCGCGGGCAAGCAGGAGCGCGAGGCCGAGCTGGACCGCGTCAAGGCGCTCGCCGCCGAGAAGCTCCTGCCGGAGTTCGAGGGGCGCGAGAAGGAGATCTCCGCCGCGTACCGCTCGCTCACCAAGCAGCTGGTCCGCGAGCGCGTGATCAAGGAGAAGAAGCGCATCGACGGCCGCGGCGTCACGGACATCCGTACGCTCGCCGCCGAGGTCGAGGCCATCCCGCGCGTGCACGGCTCCGCGCTGTTCGAGCGTGGCGAGACCCAGATCCTGGGCGTCACCACCCTCAACATGCTCCGCATGGAGCAGCAGCTGGACACCCTCTCCCCGGTGACCCGCAAGCGCTACATGCACAACTACAACTTCCCGCCGTACTCCGTCGGCGAGACCGGCCGCGTCGGCTCCCCGAAGCGCCGCGAGATCGGCCACGGCGCCCTCGCCGAGCGCGCCATCGTGCCGGTGCTGCCGACGCGCGAGGAGTTCCCCTACGCGATCCGCCAGGTGTCCGAGGCCCTCGGCTCCAACGGCTCGACGTCCATGGGCTCCGTCTGCGCCTCCACCATGTCGCTGCTGAACGCCGGTGTGCCCCTGAAGGCCCCCGTCGCCGGTATCGCCATGGGCCTGATCTCGCAGGAGATCAACGGCGAGACGCACTACGTCGCCCTCACCGACATCCTCGGTGCGGAGGACGCCTTCGGCGACATGGACTTCAAGGTCGCCGGCACCAAGGAGTTCGTCACCGCCCTCCAGCTCGACACCAAGCTGGACGGCATCCCCGCCTCCGTCCTGGCCGCCGCCCTCAAGCAGGCCCGTGACGCCCGCCTCCACATCCTCGACGTGATGATGGAAGCGATCGACACGCCGGACGAGATGTCCCCCAACGCCCCGCGGATCATCACCGTCAAGATCCCCGTGGACAAGATCGGTGAGG
This sequence comes from Streptomyces sp. NPDC088766, assembly GCF_044750845.1. NCBI lineage: Bacteria > Bacillati > Actinomycetota > Actinomycetes > Kitasatosporales > Streptomycetaceae > Streptomyces > Streptomyces sp. NPDC088766. Next base: position 45,960 of record NZ_JBIVKQ010000040.1, read on the forward strand.
TCATCGGCCCCAAGGGCAAGATGATCAACCAGATCCAGGAGGACACCGGCGCCGACATCACGATCGAGGACGACGGCACCATCTACATCGGCGCCGTCGACGGCCCGTCCGCCGAGGCCGCCCGTGCCACGATCAACGGCATCGCCAACCCGACGATGCCCGAGGTCGGCGAGCGCTACCTGGGCACGGTCGTGAAGACGACCACCTTCGGCGCGTTCGTGTCGCTGCTGCCCGGCAAGGACGGACTGCTGCACATCTCGCAGATCCGCAAGCTCGCCGGCGGCAAGCGCGTGGAGAACGTCGAGGACGTCCTCGGCGTGGGCTCCAAGGTCCAGGTCGAGATCGCCGAGATCGACTCCCGCGGCAAGCTCTCCCTCATCCCCGTGATCGAGGGCGAAGCGTCCGACGACGACAAGAAGGACGACGCCGAGCAGTGACGTCCCGTAGCCCCAAGGTGACGGCCCGCCCCTCTTCGGAGGCGCGGGCCGTCGCCCGTACCCAAACCCTCATCAAGGGCGAGAACGGCATCGGCACGGTCCGCAAGACCACCCTCCCGGGCGGCCTGCGCATCGTCACCGAGACCCTCCCCTCGGTCCGCTCCGCGACCTTCGGCATCTGGGCACACGTCGGCTCCCGCGACGAGACCCCCGCGCTGAACGGCGCCACCCACTACCTCGAGCACCTGCTCTTCAAGGGCACCCGGCGCAGGTCCGCGCTGGACATCTCCTCCGCCCTCGACGCGGTCGGCGGCGAGATGAACGCCTTCACGGCGAAGGAGTACACGTGCTACTACGCGCGCGTGCTCGACACCGACCTGCCGCTCGCCATCGACGTCGTCAGCGACATGCTGACCGGCTCCCTGATCCGGGAGGAGGACGTCAATGTCGAGCGCGGCGCGATCCTCGAGGAGATCGCGATGACGGAGGACGACCCGGGCGACTGCGTGCACGACCTGTTCGCGCACACGATGTTCGGCGACAACGCCCTCGGCCGCCCCGTCCTCGGCACGGTCGACACCGTCAACGCCCTCACCGCGGACCGCATCCGCCGCTTCTACAAGAAGCACTACGACCCCACCCACCTGGTGGTCGCCGCCGCGGGCAACATCGACCACAACAAGGTCGTACGGCAGGTCCGCGCCGCCTTCGAGAAGGCCGGCGCGCTCAAGGAGAGCGACGCCACCCCCATCGCCCCGCGCGACGGCCGGCGCACCATCCGCACCGCGGGCCGCGTCGAACTCCTCGGCCGCAAGACCGAACAGGCGCACGTCGTCCTCGGCATGCCCGGCCTGCCCCGCACCGACGAGCGCCGCTGGGCCCTCGGCGTGCTGAACACCGCTCTCGGCGGCGGCATGTCCTCACGCCTGTTCCAGGAGGTCCGCGAGAAGCGCGGCCTGGCCTACAGCGTCTACTCCTACACCTCCGGCTTCGCCGACTGCGGACTGTTCGGCGTGTACGCCGGCTGCCGGCCCAGCCAGGTGCACGACGTGCTGAAGATCTGCCGCGACGAACTCGACACCGTCGCCGAGCACGGCCTCTCCGACGAGGAGATCGGCCGCGCCATCGGCCAGCTGCGCGGCTCCACGGTCCTCGGCCTGGAGGACACCGGCGCGCTCATGAACCGCATCGGCAAGAGCGAGCTGTGCTGGGGCGAGCAGATGTCCGTCGACGACATGCTGACCCGGATCGAGGCCGTGACCCCGGACGAGGTCCGCGAGGTGGCCCGCGACATCCTGGGACAGCGCCCGTCGCTGTCGGTCATCGGCCCCCTCAAGGACAAGCAGGCGTCCCGACTGCACGAGGCCGTCGCCTAGGGTCTGTCCCACGGATCATGCCGGACCCCGCGTCTCCGGCGTGATCCGCCGGACAGGCCCCAACCCCTCCCGTAAGGAAGCAACAGATGAGCAAGCTGCGCGTGGCGGTCCTCGGCGCCAAGGGCCGCATCGGCGCCGAAGCGGTCCGGGCGGTCGAGGCTGCCGAGGACATGGAGCTGGTGGCCGCCCTCGGCCGGGGCGACGAGCTGGAGACGCTGGCCGGGACCGGCGTCCAGGTCGCGGTGGAACTGACCACCCCGGCCTCGGTCATGGACAACCTCGACTACTGCGTACGGCACGGCATCCACGCCGTCGTCGGCACCACCGGCTGGACCGGGGAACGCCTCGCGCAGCTGACCGGCTGGCTGGAGCGGTCCCCGGGGACGGGCGTGCTCATCGCGCCGAACTTCTCCATCGGGGCCGTGCTGACCATGAAGTTCGCGCAGATCGCGGCGCCGTACTTCGAGTCGGTCGAGGTCGTCGAGCTGCACCACCCGAACAAGGTGGACGCCCCCTCCGGCACCGCAACGCGCACCGCCCAGCTCATCGCCGAGGCCCGCCGCGCCGCCGGCTGCGCCCCCGCGCCGGACGCCACGGCGACGGCCCTGGAGGGGGCCCGCGGCGCGGACGTCGACGGCGTCCCCGTCCACGCCGTCCGCCTGCGCGGCCTGCTGGCCCACCAGGAGGTCCTGCTGGGCGGCGAGGGCGAGACCCTCACCATCCGCCACGACTCCCTGCACCACAGCAGCTTCATGCCGGGCATCCTGCTGGGCGCCCGCCGCGTGGTGACGACTCCGGGTCTGACCTTCGGCCTGGAACACTTCCTGGACCTGAACTGAGCCCCTGACTGCCATGCGCGCGAAGCTCTCCTACGCCCTCACGGCCGCCGTCCTGGTCTTCTACTTCGTCCTGGCCGGCAGCCGCGGCGTCATGCTCATCCGGTCCGGCACGCTCCTCACCGTCACCTTCGGCGTGGCGGTACTGATCCTGCCGGTCATCGGCGTCTGGTTCCTGTGGAAGAACACCCAGTTCGTCCGCCGGGCCAACCAGCTCGCCGCCGAACTCGACGCCGAGGGCGGCCTGCCCGTCGACGAGCTGAAGCGCACCCCCAGCGGCCGCGTCGACCGCGACTCGGCCGACGCGGTGTTCGCCCGGCGCAAGGCCGAGACGGAAGCGGCTCCCGACGACTGGCGCACCTGGTTCCGCCTCGCCGTCGCCTACCACGACGCCCGGGACACCCCGCGCGCCCGCAAGGCCATGCAGCACGCCATCAGCCTGCACAGCACCACACGGCACCCGGCCTCGTCCTGAGGCCACGCATGAGGAGGCCCGGTCCGCACACACCCGGACCGGGCCTCCTCACGCGTGCCCTCAAGGCCGGCGGTACTCGTCCGCCCACGCCTCGACGGAGTCCGCGGCCCGGTCGAACGCCTCCGGCCGCGCCATGAAGTCGGCCCCGTGCGAGGTGAGCAGCGGTACGGCGCCCTCCGCGGCCCGGTCCCGCCGTACGAGGGTCAGCGCCTGGCCCTGCACGGTGCGGGGCAGACCCATCCAGCGCACGGGCTGCTGCACGGTCCGCACGGCCACGACGCGGTTCCACGTCACCGTCCGCGTGGCGAGGAAGTTCACCTGGCGCACCCCGCGCGCACTCACCCACACCCCCATCCGCAGCAGCCGCAGCGCGCCGCCGATCACCAGCAGTGACACACCGAAGACGACCCCGGCCTCGGACACCGAGCCGGTCAACGCGATGATCACCGCCGCGAACAGCACGTACGAGGCGAGCAGCAGGCACAGCGCGGCCGCCGCGACCCGCCACGGGCCGGGCCGGTAGGGGCGCCGCCAGTGCTCACGGTCGTCGAAGGGCAGCGCAACCTCGTCCGCTGCCTCGAATGCGCGGTCGGCCGTCAGGAAGGGCAGGGGCACGGCTGGTCCTCACTCGTCCATACGTGGGCTGTGCCGGTGAGGCTATCCGGCTGTGTCCCCGCTCACCACCTTCGGGGGTCCGGATGGGGTCAGCGGTCCCGGGAGGCCTGTGGCTGCTGGTCGGTGACGGAATGATCCGCGGACAGCGCCGGCATCCCGATGACCAGCGAGCCCACCAGGGCGGCCACGATGGTGAGCCCCAGCAGCCAGCGCCCGGCCAGCTGCCCGAAGGAGGACCGCTCCGGGGGCGGGGGAGTGACATTGCTACGGAACCTGTCGGCCTCGGCGAGGAAGGCGAAGGGTACGGGCTCGCGCCGGCGGAACATGGCGGTTACTTCCTCCTGCTGGACATCACGTGACGTCGTCACCGGTACAGACGAGCGAGTGCCCGAAAACGTGCCCCATATCGGCAGACGTCACTCAGGAAGCCCGTGGCACGCCCGTGACCGTCGGGCGCGGCGGGCCCCGTAAAGTTGGCGCCGCTAAAGACGCGATGGGAAGGACCCCCGAACCGTGACCACCACCCCCGACGACGAGTCCGGCATCAACCTCCGCAGCGACGTCACCGTCGAACTGGTCAAGCACACCGCGTCCGACGCCGACGTCCTGTTCGCCGCCCGCGTCTCGACCGTCGGAGAGCAGTCCCTGGGCGAGCTGGGCAAAGACCCCGAGCGCTCCAAGGGCCTGATCAACTACCTGATGCGGGACCGCCACGGCAGCCCCTTCGAGCACAACTCGATGACCTTCTTCGTCAGCGCGCCGATCTTCGTCTTTCGTGAGTTCATGCGGCACCGAGTCGGATGGTGCCTGCCGGGTGATGCCATGATCCGTGTCGGCACCAGCAAGAACGGCAAGGCCAAACGCATCGCCGACATCTATCGGGACTGGAAGATCGGTGTGCCCGATTCCATGGGGCGTACGCGCAGGCTGAAGTCCTGCCAGAACCTCCTGGCCGACACCATCGACCTGGAGACGGGGCTGGCGGAGAAGGCGCGCATGGTCGACGTCTTCGAGTCCGGCGTGAAGCCGATCCTCAAGGTGTCGACCACGAACGGCAAGGCTCTGCGGTGCACCGCTGACCACCGGGTGTGGACACCTGACGGCTGGGTCCGCGCCGGCGACCTGCGTGTCGGCGACCGGGTCGGGCGGCTGGGCCGCGTGGGGGTCGGCGAGCGGGTGGGCATCCCGAAGCGCCTGCGTGAGGGGATCCAGATCTGGACCACGGAGCAGCGAGCCGTCCTCGTCGCGCCCGTGGACCTCTGCTACATCTGCGACGAGAAGTTCGAGGCCGGGGACCTGGAACTGGATCACGTCATCCCGGTGGACGCCGACCTGGCCAAGGCACTCGACGTCTCCAACCTGCGACCGGCCTGCAAGTCCTGTCACCAGCGGAAGACCAACGGCGAAGGAGTGCCGATCGGGGTGCGCCGCCGCGCCCTCCAGAACGGTGTGCGTTGGGAGGGTGTCCTCTCCGTCGTCCCCGACGGAGAGGAGATGACCTACGACATCTCCATGCCGCCACCGCACCACAACTTCATTGCGGACGGTTTTGTCGTACACAATTCGTACAATGAGGAGTCTGGACGCTACCGCGAGCTCCAGCCGGTCTTCTACGTACCCGGCGAGGACCGCAAGCTCGTCCAGCAGGGCCGCCCCGGCAAGTACGAGTTCGTCCACGGCAGCCCTGAACAGTACAAAGCCGTCACCGATGCCATGGAGGAGTCCTACCGGCAGTCGTACGCGGCGTACCAGGAGATGCTGGCGGCCGGCGTTGCCCGCGAGGTCGCCCGCGCCACCCTTCCGGTCGGCCTGTTCTCCTCGATGTACGCCACCTGCAACGCCCGCTCCCTGATGCACTTCCTCGGCCTGCGCACCCAGCACGAACTGGCCAAGGTCCCGTCCTTCCCGCAGCGGGAGATCGAGATGGTCGGCGAGAAGATGGAGTCCGAGTGGGCGAAGCTCATGCCCCTCACCTACGCGGCCTTCAACGCCAACGGCAGGGTCGCCCCGTAAGTCGCCCCGCAACGGAGACGTATGTACGGATCATCCGTGCGAAGTGTCCGTATTGCGGCATTTGGAGAAGTTCATCTAGCCTGATCAAACGGACCCGGCACTGCTTGAACCCCCGAGCAGGCAGTGCCGGGCTCCGCATTTGTCACCACTTGTCGTCCGCCCCGAGGGCAGACCCCGCCCCGAGCAACGAGTAGCGTGTTCCCCATGGCTCCGACCTCCACTCCGCAGACCCCCTTCGGGCGGGTCCTCACCGCCATGGTCACGCCCTTCACGGCGGACGGCGCACTCGACCTCGACGGCGCACAGCGGCTCGCCACCCACCTGGTGGACGCAGGCAACGACGGCCTGATCGTCAACGGCACCACCGGTGAGTCGCCCACCACCAGTGACGCGGAGAAATCGGACCTGGTACGAGCCGTCCTGGAGGCCGTCGGAGACCGTGCCCACGTCGTGGCCGGAGTCGGCACCAACGACACCCACCACAGCATCGAGCTGGCGCGCGCGGCGCAGCGGACCGGCGCACACGGCCTGCTCGTCGTGACGCCCTACTACAACAAGCCCCCGCAGGAGGGCCTCCACCGGCACTTCACGGCCGTCGCCGACGCCACCGAGCTGCCGGTCATGCTCTACGACATTCCCGGCCGCAGCGGAGTTCCGATCAGCACCGAGACGCTGGTCCGCCTGGCCGAGCACCCCCGGATCGTCGCCAACAAGGACGCCAAGGGCGACCTCGGCCGCGCGAGCTGGGCCATCGCCCGCTCGCGCCTGGCCTGGTACTCCGGCGACGACATGCTGAACCTGCCGCTGCTCTCCGTGGGCGCGGTGGGCTTCGTCTCCGTCGTCGGTCACGTCGTCACCCCGGACCTGCGCGCCCTCGTGGACGCGTTCACCTCGGGTGACGTCCAGAAGGCCACGGAGATCCACCAGAAGCTGCTCCCGGTCTACACGGGCATGTTCCGCACCCAGGGCGTCATGACCACGAAGGCCGCACTCACCCTCCAGGGACTGCCCGCCGGCCCGCTGCGGCCGCCCATGGTGGAACTCACCGCGGAAGAGACCGCCCAGCTCAAGATCGATCTTGCCGCCGGCGGGGTACAGCTCTGACACCAGACTTCACAACTGAATACGGCAGGCCACCGGTGCCTGCGCACATCGACAGCTGCTTCTGCACGAACGTCACGCGCGCCACGTGCCCGACCGGTACGTGGCGCGTGTGTTTGAGGAGAGTCTTTTGAGTCATCCGCACCCCGAACTGGGCCCGCCCCCGCCGCTCCCCGAGGGAGGCCTGCGGGTCACCCCGCTCGGCGGCCTCGGCGAGATCGGCCGCAACATGACGGTCTTCGAGTACGGCGGTCGCCTGCTGATCGTCGACTGCGGAGTGCTCTTCCCCGAGGAGGAGCAGCCGGGAATCGACCTGATCCTGCCGGACTTCACGTCCATCCGGGACCGCCTCGACGACATCGAGGGCATCGTCCTCACCCATGGCCACGAGGACCACATCGGCGGCGTCCCCTACCTCCTCCGGGAGAAGCCGGACATCCCGCTGATCGGCTCCAAGCTGACCCTCGCCCTGATCGAGGCCAAGCTCCAGGAGCACCGCATCCGCCCGTACACCCTTGAGGTGGCGGAGGGGAACCGCGAACGCATCGGTCCGTTCGACTGCGAGTTCGTCGCGGTCAACCACTCCATCCCGGACGCTCTCGCGGTCGCCATCCGTACCCCGGCCGGCATGGCGGTCCACACGGGCGACTTCAAGATGGACCAGCTCCCGCTGGACAACCGCCTCACGGACCTCCACGCGTTCGCCCGGCTCAGCGAGGAAGGCATCGACCTCCTCCTCTCCGACTCGACGAACGCGGAGGTCCCGGGATTCGTCCCGCCCGAGCGCGACATCTCCAACGTCCTGCGCACGGTCTTCGCGAACGCCGGCAAGCGGATCATCGTGGCGAGCTTCGCCAGCCACGTCCACCGCATCCAGCAGATCCTGGACGCGGCCCACGAATACGGCCGCAGGGTCGCCTTCGTCGGCCGATCGATGGTCCGCAACATGGGCATCGCCCGCGATCTGGGCTACCTGAAGGTCCCGCCGGGCCTGGTGGTGGACGTCCGTACCCTGGACGACCTTCCGGATCACGAGGTGGTCCTGGTCTGCACGGGCTCGCAGGGCGAACCGATGGCCGCCCTGTCCCGCATGGCCAACCGCGACCACCAGATCCGCATCGTCGACGGCGACACCGTGATCCTGGCGTCGTCGCTCATCCCCGGCAACGAGAACGCGGTCTACCGCGTGATCAACGGCCTGACCCGCTGGGGTGCCAACGTCGTCCACAAGGGCAACGCCAAGGTGCACGTCTCGGGTCACGCGTCCGCGGGCGAGCTGTTGTACTTCTACAACATCTGCCGGCCGAAGAACCTGATGCCGGTCCACGGCGAATGGCGTCACCTGCGCGCCAACGCCGAGCTGGGCGCCCTCACCGGCGTCCCGCACGACCGCATCGTCATCGCCGAGGACGGCATCGCCGTCGACCTCGTCCAGGGCAAGGCCAGGATCTCCGGCAAGGTCCAGGCGGGTTACGTGTACGTCGACGGCCTCTCGGTCGGCGATGTGGGCGAGCCGGCGCTGAAGGACCGGAAGATCCTGGGAGACGAGGGCATCATCTCGGTCTTCCTGGTCGTGGACTCCTCGACGGGCAAGATCACCGCGGGTCCGCACATCCAGGCCCGCGGGTCCGGTATCGACGATTCCGCCTTCGGAGCCGTCGTACCGAAGATCAACGAGGTCCTGGAACGTTCGGCCCAGGACGGGGTCGTCGAGCCCCACCAGTTGCAGCAACTCATCCGCCGCACCCTGGGCAAGTGGGTCTCCGACACCTACCGGCGCAGGCCGATGATCCTCCCGGTCGTCGTGGAGGTCTGACGGACTGACGACTCCTCACAGGCGTCAACCTGGGGCGGGGCACCTCGATTTGCATCGGGGCGCCCCGCTCCAGTACGTTTACGGCTCCGCCTGAACGGGAAGCCCCCGACGCCTCGTGCGTCGGACTGGTCACCGGGAGGGGCCGGAAAAACCGACTCAGAACTTCTGATAAAGTCGGAACCGCCGGAAAGGAAACCGCGAAACAAAAGCGGGAGCCTGGAAAGCACCGAGGAAATCGGACCGGGAAACGGTCTGATAGAGTCGGAAACGCAAGACCGAAGGGAAGCGCCCGGAGGAAAGCC
>NZ_JBIVKQ010000041.1:0-31358 GCF_044750845.1 Streptomyces sp. NPDC088766
GGCCGGCTACCCGTCGTCGCCTTGGTGAGCCATTACCTCACCAACAAGCTGATAGGCCGCGGGCTCATCCTTCACCGCCGGAGCTTTTAACCCCCGCCCATGAGAGCGGGAGTGTTATCCGGTATTAGACCCCGTTTCCAGGGCTTGTCCCAGAGTGAAGGGCAGATTGCCCACGTGTTACTCACCCGTTCGCCACTAATCCCCACCGAAGTGGTTCATCGTTCGACTTGCATGTGTTAAGCACGCCGCCAGCGTTCGTCCTGAGCCAGGATCAAACTCTCCGTGAATGTTTACCCGTGATCGGGTGCACACATCACGAGAGCGGAACGGCCAGGCGGAATAGGCCCGACCGTTCACAGCGTCCTCGCTGTGTATTCTTCAAAGGAACCTCATCCTCGACCATGACGGCCGGGGACGGGGTATCAACATATCTGGCGTTGATTTTTGGCACGCTGTTGAGTTCTCAAGGAACGGACGCTTCCTTCGTACTCACCCGAGAGACTCTCTCAGGCTTTCCTCCGGGCGCTTCCCTTCGGTCTTGCGTTTCCGACTCTATCAGACCGTTTTCCGGTCCGATTTCCTCGGCGCTTTCCAGGCCCCCGCTCTCGCGGCTTCCTTTCCGGCGATTCCGACTCTATCAGATCCTTTCGGGCCCGATTCCCTGTCGGCGGGATTTGCCTTGGGCTTTCGGCTCTCGCCTGTCGGCCTTTCGACATTCACTACGCTAGCCGATTCCCTCGCCAGCTCATAATCGAGCTTCGTCGAGTTCGAATTCAGACATGCAGACACGTCGAATTCGACCCCGCTGAGGGGCGTCGTAGGTAGTGGGTTGGCCGCTTCCGGCTGCTGGCGAATGCCGTACCCGGTTCAAGCGGCTCGGGCTACGTTACGCCGCTGCCCGAGGCGAGTCAACTTCGGCGGCGCCGGGGCACGCGGGCCCGATAACGCGTCACGCGCCGCGCTCGCGAGCGATCACGCGTCTTCGGACCCGACCTTCCGCGCCGGCTCGTCGGCGAGCCGTGAGCGAGGCGCACAGCGGCTCAGGCTCCGGCGGACGGCTTGGCTCTCGGGCTCAGTCGGTACGCCGAGACCGTCGGATCACCGGCAAGGTAGAAGCGGTGCTGCCAGTCGTGGGCTCTGCTCACGCCCACCCGAGGACCGGCCCGGACGAGTGCGGCGGGCACCGGCTCGCCCTCGGACAGCGCGACCGAGGCGCCTGTCAGTAGGTCTGTGCCGTTGTGCTCTGCCGTGATGCCGAGCGCTCGGCAGAAGTTCCCCGGCCCCCGCGCGAGACGCGGACTCTCGGCCGTGCCCCCTCGCCGCTCGCGTGCCAGGTCCTCCCCTTCGACGACCCTGCCTGCCCGGACGAGGACAGCTGAAGCGATGCCATCCGTCCCGGTGACGATGTTGGCGCACCAGTGGAGACCGTGAGACCGGTAGACGTACAGGTGTCCTGCCGGTCCGAACATGACGGCGTTGCGAGGTGTCCTGCCCCGGTAGGCGTGGGAGGCCGGGTCTGCCGCACCGGAGTACGCCTCGGTCTCCGTGATGGTGATGCTCACGGTTCCCTCGGGGGTCTCGTGGGTGAGGACGGCACCGAGCAGCTTGGGGGCGACTTCTTCAGCGGCGTGAGCAAGATCTTCCACGTTCATGCCGACCGCCTTGACATACCGTGGGTGAAGTAGGCGTACCTGTGTCCGGGCGGGCCGGACATCACGCCGTTGCGGGCAGTGCGTCCGCGGAAGGCTTGGGGGCCCGGGTCGTTCGGGCCGTCGTAGGCCTCGCCCTCGGTGAGGCGCAGGGGGACCGGACCGTCCGGGGTGGCGCGCACGACGAGGCGGCCGAGGAGGCCGGGGGCGGCCTCCGGAACGGGGCGCTCGAAGAAGGTCCTGGGCGGGGGCGTACGGTCGGGGGTCGCGATCATGCCCTCCGAGCGTAGTGGAGGCGGTCGGTGCGCCGGGGTGGCCGGTGGGCACCCGGCTTGCCAGGGTGGAGTGCGGAACCGGTTCCGGCCGGATTGCGTTTGTAGGGATCAAGGATCCCGTCGTAGAGGTCTAGAGGGAGAGTCATGGCGTTCAAGAAGCTGCTCGCGAGTCTCGGGGCCGGTGGGGCCTCGGTCGAGACGGTGCTGACCGAGGTCAACGTCGTTCCGGGGGGCGTGGTGCAGGGCGAGGTGCGGATCCAGGGCGGGTCCGTGAACCAGCAGATCGAGGGACTGTCCGTCGGGCTCCAGGCCAAGGTCGAGGTCGAGAGCGGCGACCAGGAGTACAAGCAGGACATCGAGTTCGTGAAGCAGCGGCTCGGAGGCGCCTTCGAGCTCCAGGCGGGCGCGGTGCACGCCGTGCCGTTCGGTCTGGAGATCCCGTGGGAGACGCCCATCACGATGATCGACGGGCAGGCCCTGCGCGGGATGAACATCGGGGTGACGACCGAGCTGGAGATCGCGCGGGCCGTGGACTCCGGTGACCTGGACCCGGTGAACGTGCACCCGCTGCCGGTGCAGAAGGCGATCCTGGACGCCTTCCTCCAGCTGGGCTTCCGCTTCAAGAACGCGGACCTGGAGCGCGGTCACATCCGGGGGACGCGGCAGAAGCTGCCGTTCTACCAGGAGATCGAGTTCTTCCCGCCGGCGCAGTACCGGGGTCTGCACCAGGTCGAGGTGAGCTTCGTCGCCGACGAGCACACGATGGACGTCGTGCTGGAGATGGACAAGAAGCCGGGGCTGTTCAGTGAGGGCAGCGACACCTTCCGTTCCTTCCAGGTGGGGCTGAACGACTACCAGGGGACCGACTGGGCGGCGTACCTCAACCAGTGGCTGTCCGAGGTCGGCAGCAAGCGCAACTGGTTCTAGGCTCGGAACCACTGACTCCAGAACCGATGCAGGAGGTACCGAGGTGACCGAGCTCAAGCGGCGGCCGCTCCCCCACGACTTCCATCCGCCCGTGCCGTCGTTCACGGTGACGAGCGAGGACGTCGAGGAGGGTGCGACCCTCAAGGGCGACCAGGTCCAGGCGGACGGGAACACCTCGCCGCAGCTGCGGTGGGAGGGTTTCCCGCCGGAGACCAAGAGCTTCGCGGTGACCTGTTACGACCCCGACGCACCGACGGGCAGCGGCTTCTGGCACTGGGTCCTGTTCGACATCCCCGCCTCGGTGACCGAGCTTCCGGCGGGGGCCGGCGGCGGCAGGTTCGAGGGCCTGCCCGAGGGCGCCGTCCACGCGCGCAACGACTACGGGACGAAGGACTTCGGCGGGGCCGCCCCACCGCCCGGGGACGGCCCGCACCGGTACGTCTTCACGGTGTACGCGGTGGACCAGGAGAAGCTCGGTCCGGACTCGGACGCCTCTCCCGCCGCCGTCGGCTTCAATCTGCGCTTCCACACGCTCGCGCGAGCCCAGCTGGTCGGGGAGTACGAGAACCCCGCGGCGAGCTGAGCCGCGCCTGCGCCGAGTCATCTCATCGTTCATACGACGTTTGCCCGTCCCCGGTCTTGGAAGTGATCAGGGGCGGGCATTTTGTTGCCGGGGGCGCGGGGGGCATCCCCCGTGGGAGCAGCAGATATTGCGTTGTCCATCTCGGCGTGCCCGGCCAGAGTTGTTCCCAGCCCGCCAGGGGGTGGGCCGGTGCACACGGGAGGTGGGCTGGTATGCGGGACACGCTGGTACTCAACGCGAGCTTCGAGCCGCTGTCGACGGTGACGTTGAACCGAGCCGTCGTTCTGGTGCTTCAGGACAAGGCCGTCGTCGAGCAGGCCCACCCCGAACTGCGGATGCGGGGAGCCGAGGTGGACATACCGGCGCCCCGGATCATCAGGCTGTGCAGGTACGTACGGGTTCCGTTCCGAAGACAAGCTCCGTGGTCGAGGCGGGGTGTGCTGGTCCGGGACCGGCACCGGTGCGCCTACTGCGGTCGCCGGGCGACCACGGTGGACCACGTCGTGCCGCGGGCTCAGGGCGGCCAGGACTCCTGGCTCAACACGGTCGCCTCGTGCGCGGAGGACAACCACCGCAAGGCGGACCGGACTCCGGACCAGGCGGGTATGCCGCTGCTGCGGCAGCCGTTCGAGCCGACCCCGCAGGACGCGATGCTGCTCGCCCTGGGGCAGGAGGACCTGGCAGCGCTGCCGGAGTGGCTGACCGCGGACGCGGCGTAGCCCCGAGGGCGGGCCGTGTGGCGTCCGCCGCCTCGCGGTGGCTGCGACGAACAGTTCCCCGCAGTCCTTGAAGGGCTGCGGGGAACTGTTGGTTTCAGAGGCTGCGTCAGTCGATCGACGGCTTCTCCCGGCGTTCCCTCGGGCTGTCCGAGCCACCGCCGTTGGAGCCCGAACCGCCGCCCATGGGGCCGAAGTTGCCCATGGCGCCGGACAGTCCCTTGAGGGCGTCGCCGATTTCGCTGGGGACGATCCAGAGCTTGTTGGCGTCACCCTCGGCGATCTTCGGAAGCATCTGGAGGTACTGGTAGGAGAGCAGCTTCTGGTCCGCGTCGCCGGCGTGGATCGCCTCGAAGACCGTGCGGACGGCCTGGGCCTCACCCTCGGCGCGCAGGGCGGCGGCCTTGGCCTCACCCTCGGCCTTGAGGATGGCGGACTGCTTCTCGCCTTCCGCCGTGAGGATCGCGGCCTGGCGCGTGCCTTCGGCAGTGAGGATCGCGGCGCGCTTGTCCCGGTCGGCGCGCATCTGCTTCTCCATCGAGTCCTGGATGGAGGTCGGGGGCTCGATCGCCTTCAGTTCCACGCGGTTGACGCGGATGCCCCACTTGCCGGTGGCCTCGTCGAGCACTCCGCGCAGAGCCGCGTTGATCTCCTCGCGGGAGGTCAGGGTGCGCTCCAGGTCCATGCCGCCGATGATGTTGCGCAGGGTGGTGACGGTGAGCTGCTCGATCGCCTGGATGTAGCTGGCGACTTCGTAGGTCGCGGCGCGGGCGTCGGTCACCTGGTAGTAGATGACGGTGTCGATGTTGACGACCAGGTTGTCCTGGGTGATGACCGGCTGCGGCGGGAACGGAACGACCTGTTCACGCAGGTCGATGCGGTTGCGGATGGTGTCGATGAACGGGACGACGATGTTGAGGCCCGCGTTGAGCGTCCGTGTGTAGCGGCCGAACCGCTCCACGATCGCGGCGCTCGCCTGTGGGATGACCTGGATCGTCTTGATCAGGGCGATGAAGACCAACACCACCAGGATGATCAAGACGATGATGACCGGTTCCATCGTGCTCCCCGTACCCTTCTCCGCCTCGGCGCTTTCGGAAGATCTTAGGCTTGTTGAAGATCTTGCTGGTCGAGTGTGACAGACCGTCGTCCGGCTCGTGGGGTGTTCGGTTCACTTACGTGGTGCGGTAGTTGACCGGGTCAGATGACGATCGCCGTGGCCCCCTCGATGTCCACGACGTCGACCTCCTGCCCCACTTCATAGGTGCGGCCGGTGTCGAGAGCGCGCGCCGACCAGATCTCCCCGGCGAGCTTGATGCGTCCGCCCGAGCCGTCGACCCGTTCCAGAACGACGGCCTGCTTGCCCTTCAACGCGTCCACGCCGCTGGCGAATTGGGGTCGCTGGGCGCTGTGCCGGGCCGCGATGGGCCGTACGACGGCGATGAGGGCGACGGAGACGACCACGAAGACGAGCACCTGGGCGACCACGTCGAAGCCGAGCGCGGCCGTGACGGCCGCGGCCACCGCGCCGACCGCGAACATGCCGAACTCCGGCATCGCGGTGACCACCAGAGGGATTCCGAGCGCTGCCGCGCCCACGAGCCACCACACCCACGCGTCGATGTCGTCCACGCGTTCATGGTAGATCCGGCGGGTGTGCGGCCGACAGGGCGCGTACGGGGGCGGTCAGGACAGCGGCAGGCCCTGGGCGGTCCAGCGGTCGCCGACCTGTTCCACGACGAGGGGGAGGCCGAAGCAGAGGGAGAGGTTGCGGGAGGTCAGTTCGAGTTCGACCGGTCCGGCGGCGAGGACCTTGCCCTGACGGATCATGAGGACGTGCGTGAAGCCGGGGGCGATCTCCTCGACGTGGTGCGTGACCATGATCATCGAGGGGGCGATCGGGTCGCGGGCGAGGCGGCCGAGGCGGCGGACGAGGTCCTCGCGGCCGCCGAGGTCGAGGCCGGCGGCCGGCTCGTCCAGCAGCAGCAGTTCGGGGTCGGTCATCAGGGCGCGGGCGATGAGCGTGCGCTTTCGCTCGCCCTCGGAGAGGGTGCCGAACTTCCGGTCCAGGTACTCGGTCATGCCGAGGCGGTCGAGGAAGGCGCGGGCGCGCTGTTCGTCGATCTCCTCGTAGTCCTCCTGCCAGCTGGCCGTCATGCCGTACGCGGCGGTCAGGACGGTCTGCAGGAC
Organism: Streptomyces sp. NPDC088766; assembly: GCF_044750845.1. Lineage (NCBI taxonomy): Bacteria > Bacillati > Actinomycetota > Actinomycetes > Kitasatosporales > Streptomycetaceae > Streptomyces > Streptomyces sp. NPDC088766. Next base: position 6,341 of record NZ_JBIVKQ010000041.1, read on the forward strand.
GGTCTGGCGCTTGGGGAGCTTGTCGGCCATGGCGATGCCGGCCATGCCGATGCGGGGGCGCAGTTCGAAGACGTCGGTGCCGGGCCTGCCGAGGGTCTCGCCGAGGATGGTGGCGGTGCCGCTGCTGGGGTAGAGGTAGCTGGACGCGACGTTCAGCAGGGTCGTCTTGCCGGCTCCGTTGGGGCCGAGGATGACCCAGCGCTCGCCTTCCTTGACCGACCAGGAGACCTGGTCCACCAGAGCCCGGCCCTCGCGGACCACGGATACGTCCTGAAGCTCCAGAACATCGCTCATGAGCGCGTTGTCTCCCCTTGCAGTGTGGCCGGTCTCGGTTGTCGCGTACGCCTGTGGCTCGGACCGCCGCGCGCGGGTGGGCGCGGCCCCTCCAGGAAAATCTACGCCACCGGCCGGGTGGGCCGTTCCATCGGTCCGGTCCTTAGGCTGGGGGCATGCTCTCTGAACCGCGCTCCGGTCGCCTCGCCGCTTGGGGAAATGCGCTTTTGGCCGGACTCGTCTCTCCGGACGACGCCGTACTCGCCGTCGTCGGGGAGGACGCCGTGCACCGGGTGGAAGGGCTGCCCGGCGAGTCCGCGCCCGTCGGGCTCACGCTCGCGCTCGGACGGTTGCGGGCGCTCGGGGTGCGGGGGCTGCGGGTGGCGCTGCCGGCGCCGGGGCATCCGCTGGGGCTGAGCGGGCCGCCGGAGTTCAACGCGCGGGCGCTGGAGGCCGAGGAGGCGGTGGTCTGTCACGGGGCCGCGCTCGGGCTGGTGCCGGAGGTGTACGAGGCCGGGCCGGCGGGCGATGTGCATGTCGAGGTGACGTGGCACTGCCTCCCGGTGCGGGAGGCTCCGCCGGCGGACGTGCCGTCGCTGGGTGAGGCCGAGCGGGAGCTGGCGGAGGCGCTGCGTGACGCCACGGCCGTCCTGGCGCGGTTGGACGTGGCGGGCTCGGGGCCGGTGGCCGAGGCGGCGATCGACGCGTACCGGGCGCGGGCGGAGCGCGGGCGGGAGGTGCTGGCGCCGGGGTACCCGCCGCGCGCGGTGCGGGTGCTGGAGCTGGCGCAGCGGGTGGGGTTGCTGGTGTCGCTCGCCCGTGAGAACGGGCACGGGGGTGCGGTGAGCGCTTCGGAGATGGGGGCTCGGGTGGCCGCGTTGCAGCCGGTGGAGCGGACGGCGCGGCGGGCGCAGGTGGCTGCGTACAACGCGTATGTGGAGGAGCGCGAGCGGGAGCGGTGACGTGCTGCGCGGCGCGGGACGGACGACCGGCGCCCGCGTCGGTGACCGGCGGCACCCGTCGGGGCGGGCGGAGGCGGAAGGCGTCGGTCGCGGTACCGGCGGCGGTGGGGGCGGAGCGGCCTCCCCCGGAATGGGGCCGGGAGAGGCCGGGAGGCACTCGGCGGTTCCTCGGGGGCAGGTGCCTCAGTGGTTGAGGCCCAGGTTGCCGAAGGCGGGGTTGAGCACGCCGATGACGTTGACGCTGTTGCCGACCGCGTTGACCGGGATGTGGACCGGGGCCTGGACGACGTTGCCCGAGGCGACGCCCGGCGAGTGCGCGGCCACGGCGTCGGCCGACGCGCCGCCGGCGGCCGACGCCATTCCGGCGCCCGCGGCCACGAGCCCACCGGCGACCATCGTCACGGCCGCTGCCTTCTTCAGGTTCTTCACTTCTGACCCCTCCTGGTGAGGGCCGCGGCGATCACCGCGGCACGCACTGGAGAACGTCGGAGGCCGGCGGAGGATGCGCCGTCCGGGTGACATTCCCCCGACGGTATGAATCTCGTACCGGAGGAGACGGGTCCGGAGACGCGTCCGGAGGGCGCCCCGCCGTGCCGCCGGTCGTACGCCGCCGGTCGTGCGCCGGGGCGTGTGTCAGCCCGCCACGCCGTGGCGCACGGCCCACAGGGCGGCCTGGGTGCGGTCGGCGAGATCGAGCTTCATCAGGATGTTCGAGACGTGGGTCTTGACGGTCTTCTCGGACAGCACGAGGGCTCGGGCGATCTCCCGGTTGGAGCGGCCGTCGGCTATCAGACCGAGGACCTCACGCTCCCGCTCGGTGAGCGAACCACCCCTGCCCTGAACGGAGTTGGACTCCTCCTGGGAGAGCAGGGCGTCGGCGACCTCGGGCTGGAGCAGGATGTGTCCGGCGTGGACCGAGCGGATGGCGCCGGCCAGTGCGTCGGGGTCCACGTCCTTGTAGACGTACCCGGCGGCGCCCGCGCGCAGGGCGGGAACCACCGTGCGCTGCTCGGTGAAGCTGGTGACGACGAGGACGCGCGCGGGGTTGGCCAGTTCACGGAGTCTGCGGAGGGCCTCCACGCCGTCCGTGCCCGGCATCTTGACGTCCATCAGGACGACGTCGGGCCTGAGCTCCTCGGCGCGGGCGACTCCCTCGGCACCGTCGGACGCCTCCCCGACGACCTCGATGTCGTCCTGGACCTCCAGGAAGGTGCGCAGGCCCCGGCGGACGACCTGGTGGTCGTCGACGAGCAGCACCTTGATTGCGTCAGCCACCGGGAGCCTCCATCTCGATCGTGGTGCCCCTGCCGGGCGCCGATTGCACCGTCAGGCTGCCGCCGACCCCGCCGGCCCGGTCCCGCATGGAGACCAGACCGAGGTGGCGGCCGGCCCTGCGGACCGTCGTGGGGTCGAATCCGCTGCCGTCGTCCACGACGCGCAGGACGGTGTCCGGGCCGCGCTTGTGGAGGGTCACCTCGACGTGCTCGGCTCCGGAGTGGCGCAGCGCGTTGTGCAGGGCCTCCTGGGCGACGCGCAGGAAGGCCTCCTCCTGGGCGGCGGGCAGGGCCCGGACGCCGTGGCCGGTGAAGGTCACGCGCGCGGTGTGGGCGCGGTCCAGGACCTGGATCTGGGTGCGGAGGGTGGCCACCAGGCCGTCCTCGTCGAGGGCGGCGGGACGCAACTCGACGACGGCGGCGCGCAGTTCGTCGGTGGCCTCGGCGGCGAGGGCGGCGACCTGCTGGAGTTCGCCCTTGGCGCGGGCGGGGTCTCGGTCGACGAGGGTGGCGGCGGCCTGGGCGGTCAGGCGCAGGGAGAAGAGCTTCTGGCTCACCGCGTCGTGCAGTTCGTGGGCGAGCCGGGAGCGCTCCTCGGCGATGGTGAGTTCGCGGCTGCGCTCGTACAGGCGGGCGTTGGTGAGGGCGATCGCGGCGTGCTGGGCGAGGATCGCGAGCAGTTCCTCGTCGTCCTCGGTGAAGCCGCAGCCGCCCGTGGGCTCGGAGCGCGGCGGGTTCACCCCGTCGGTGCACAGCTTGTTGGCGAGGAAGAGGGCGCCGATGACCTCGTCGCCGTCGCGGATGGGCAGGCCCAGGAAGTCGGACATCTCCGGGTGGGCGGACGGCCAGCCCTCGAAGCGCGGATCCTTGCGCACGTCGGCGAGGCGCTCGGCCTTGGCCTCGTGCAGCATCGCCGCCAGGATGCCGTGCTGCCGGGGCAGCGGGCCGATGGCCTTCCACCGTTCCTCGTCGACCCCGTCGACGACGAACTGGGCGAAGCCCCCGTGGTCGTCGGGCACGCCGAGCGCGGCGTACTGGGCGTCGAGCAGCTCGCGCGCCGAGGCGACGATCGTCTTGAGGACGTCGCGCACCTCGAGGTGCCTGCTCATGGCCAGCAGCGCGGAACTGACCGCGGCGAGGCCGGACCGGGGGCCTTGGCTCATGCCCTCACGGTACCGGCGGGGTGTGACGGCGGGATCGGGCCCGTGACGCAGCGGGGTGGGCCGCAAGGCCTAGGTCCGAGGTCCCCGGTGCCGGGGGCGTACGTCGAAGGGCCCCGGTGGGCCCCGTCCGGCGTCCGAGGCGGCCGGAGGGGGCGCGTTCCTACGGTGAGGGCACCGCCGAGTGGCGGGTCGACGAAGGGGACGGTTGTCATGCCGGTTGCGATCATCACGGGCGCCTCGAAGGGACTGGGCCGGGCGCTCGCCGAGGCCCTGGCCGCCCGGGGCTGGGATCTGGTGCTGGACGCCAGGACGGCCGGGGTGCTGAAGGAGACGGCCGCCGCGGTCGCGGAGCACGGGACCGGGGTGGAGGCGCTCGCCGGGGACGTGACCGATGCCGCGCACCGGACCGCGCTGGTGGCGGCCGCCCGGCGGCTCGGTGGGTGCCGGCTGCTGGTGAACAACGCGAGCGCGCTGGGCGCCGAGCCGCTGGTACGGCTGGCGGAGCTGCCCCTGGAGGGGCTGCGGCGGGCCCTGGAGGTGAACGTGGTGGCCGCGCTGGGGCTGGTCCAGGAGGCGCTGCCGCTGCTCCGCGCGGTGCCGGACGGCGCGGTGATCACGGTCAGTTCGGACGCGGCGGCCGAGGCCTACGCGACGTGGGGCGGGTACGGGGCGTCGAAGGCGGCCCTCGACCGGCTCGCGGCGGTGCTCGGCGAGGAGGAGCCGGAGCTGCGGGTGTGGGCGGTGGACCCCGGGGACATGGCGACGGACCTGTACGCGGCGGCCGTACCGGAGGACGACGGGGTGCGGCCGGAGCCGGGCGGTGTGGTGCCGGCCTTCCTGCGGTTGCTGGACGAGCGGCCGCCGAGCGGGCGCTACGGGGCACCGTCCCTGCTGGAGGGACGGCGATGACGCTCGCCCTTCAGGTGCCCGAGGAGTTGTCGGCGCGGGTTCCGGCCGAGCAGCGCGGGCCCGGCCGCGACCGGGACTCCGTACGGCTGCTGGTGTCGCGGGGGAGCGAGCCGGCTCATCACGTGTTCCGGGAGCTGCCGGGTCTGCTGCGGGCCGGGGACCTGCTCGTGGTGAACACCTCGCCGACGCTGGCCGCCGCCGTGGACGGGCGGATCGGGCACGCGCGCGTGGTGGTGCACTTCTCCACGCGCGGGGACGACGGACGGTGGGCGGTCGAGCTGCGGGAGCCCGACGGGCGGGGCACCACGCGCCCGCGTGCGGGAGGGCCGGCCGGGACGGAGGTGCGCCTGCCCTCGGGGACGCGGCTGGTGCTGGAGGAGGCGCTGGGCGGGCCCGGGGGGCGGTTGTGGTGGGCGCGGGTGACGGCGGGGGCGGTGCCGGGGCTGCTGCGGGAGCACGGGCGGCCCATCCGGTACTCCTACACGGAACGGGATCAGCCGCTGTCGGCGTACCAGACGGTGTTCGCGCTGCCGTCGGCCGACGGGGCGGGCAGCGCGGAGATGCCGAGTGCGGCGCGGCCTTTCACGGCACGGCTGGTGACGGAGCTGGTCAGCCGGGGGGTGCAGTTCGCACCGGTCACGCTGCACACCGGGGTGGCGTCGGCGGAGGCGCACGAGCCGCCGTATCCGGAGCGGTTCGCGGTGCCCGCGGGGTCGGCCCGGCTGATCAACGCGGCGAGGGCGGGAGCCGGCCGGGTCGTCGCGGTGGGGACGACCGCCGTCCGGGCGGTGGAGTCGGCGGTGGGGGCCGACGGGGCGGTACGCGCGCGTGCGGGGTGGACGGACCTCGTCGTCACCCCCGAGCGCGGGGTGCGGGTGGTGGACGGGCTGCTGACCGGGCTGCACGAGCCGGAGGCTTCGCATCTGCTCATGCTGGAGGCGGTGGCCGGGCGGGCGGCGATCGACCGGGGTTACGAGGAGGCGCTGCGGGGTTCCTACCTGTGGCACGAGTTCGGGGACCTGCACCTTCTCCTGCCGGCGGAAGCCGCTCACGCAGAGCACCGCGCCGGCGACGGCCGGTGATGAAACCTCGTCCTCCCTGTGAGCCCGCGCATAGGGCGCACATCACGTACTAAGGGTGATAGAAGCCAAAAGGGTCCTTTTGAACGGGGCAGGCAGCCTGGTCTGTCCCGTTTTGCCCCTCCCTGATCCACTAGCGGGGATAGTACGTCACACCTTTGCCTGGGCATTTTGCGGCCGCTAACAATGGCTCCCGTCGCTCAGCGCCGCGGTTTGCGATCCGCGGCGCTCGTGCCGAAAAGCACCCGCTGTCCGTCGTCGGACGAAGTGAGCGACCTCCGCGCTATTCGAAGAGGTCCTTCCGCCATGCCCAAGAACACTCGCAAGATCGCGCTCGCCGGTGTCGCCACGCTCGGCGCCGCCGCCGTCGCTTTCACCGTGGTTCCGGCCGACGGTCAGACGACCACGACGGACGCCCTTCCCTCGTCCCGCGTGGCCTACAGCTCCGAGCAGGTGCGCGACGTCAAGGCCGGCGTGACCGACCAGCTGGCCGGCGCCAGCCTGAAGATCGAGGCCATCGAGGCCAGGAAGAAGGCCGCCGCCGACGCGGTGGCCGCGAAGAAGGCCGCCATCACCGCCGCGGCGCAGAAGAAGGCGGCCGCCGCTGCCGCCGCGAAGAAGGCCGCCGCGAAGAAGGCCGCCGCCGCGCGCGAGGCCAAGGCCGCCGCGAGCCGGTCCGCCCAGCGTCCCGTGGTCGAGCAGGTCGCCGTCAAGAACCACCCGAACAACCTCGACGGCTGGATCCGCGAGGCGCTCGGCATCATGAAGAAGAAGGGCATCCCGGGCTCCTACCACGGGCTGCACAAGAACATCATGCGCGAGTCCTCGGGCAACCCGAAGGCCATCAACGACTGGGACATCAACGCCATCAACGGCATCCCGTCGAAGGGTCTGCTCCAGGTGATCCCGCCGACCTTCAAGGCGTACCACGTCCCGGGCACGTCCTGGAACATCTACGACCCGGTCGCCAACATCACCGCCGCCGCCAACTACGCGGCCGACCGGTACGGCACGATCGACAACGTCAACAGCGCGTACTGAGCCTCCCGGCTCCCGCCGGGACCCCCGCACGCGCCGAAGGGCGGCACCCTCCCTGACCGGGGCGCCGCCCTTCGGCGTCGTACGACGGCCCGCGCCTACTTGCGCATGACCTCGGGCTCGTGGCGGCGCAGGAAGCGGGCCACGAAGAAGCCGCAGACCACGCCCAGGACGATCAGGGCGAACATGTCCATGCCCCAGGTACCGACCGTGTGCTCCCACAGCGGGTCGTTGTCGGCACCCTTCTCGGGCGGGCTGATCCTGTTGAAGTCCAGCGTGGCACCCGCGGCGGCGACCGCCCAGCGCGACGGCATCAGGTACGAGAGCTGGTTGGCGCCGATCGAGCCGTTCAGGGCGAACAGGCAGCCCGTGAACACGACCTGGACGATGGCGAACATGACCAGCAGCGGCATGGTCTTCTCGGCCGTCTTCACCAGCGAGGAGATGACCAGGCCGAACATCATCGAGGTGAAGCCCAGCCCCATGATCGGCAGGGAGAGCTCCAGCAGCGGGGCACCGCCGAAGACCAGTCCCTCCTCGGGGATCTCCCGGCCGGCGAAGCCGATGACGCCGACCAGCAGGCCCTGGAGCACGGTGATCAGGCCGAGCACGAACACCTTGGACATCAGGTACGCCGAACGGGACAGGCCGGTGGCGCGCTCCCGCTCGTAGATCACCCGTTCCTTGATCAGCTCACGGACGGAGTTGGCCGCGCCCGAGAAACAGGCGCCGACCGCGAGGAGCAGCAGGACGGTGCTGGCCGTGCCGTTGGGGACGATCCGGCCGGTCTGCGGGTTGACGCCGTTGGGCAGCAGACCTCTGTCCGGGTTGATGAGCAGGCTCACCGCGCCGATCACGGCCGGCAGGATCACCATCAGGCCCAGGAAGCCCTTGTCGGAGACGATCACCGCCGCATAGCGGCGCACCAGGGTGAAGAACTGGGACATCCAGCCCTGCGGCTTCGGCGGTCTCATCGCCTGCATCGGCGTCACCGACACGGACTGCGGTGCGATGGCGTCGATGTCCGCGGCGTACACCTGGTAGTGCTGCGAGCCCTTCCAGCGGCCCGCCCAGTCGTAGTCGCGGTAGTTCTCGAAGGCGGAGAAGACGTCGGCCCAGCTGTCGTAGCCGAAGAAGTTCAGCGCCTCCTCGGGCGGACCGAAGTAGGCGACGCTGCCGCCGGGCGCCATCACGAGCAGCTTGTCGCAGATGGCGAGTTCGGCCACCGAGTGCGTGACCACGAGGACCGTGCGGCCGTCGTCGGCGAGACCGCGCAGCAGCTGCATGACGTCGCGGTCCATGCCCGGGTCGAGGCCCGAGGTCGGCTCGTCGAGGAAGATCAGCGACGGCTTGGTCAGCAGCTCCAGGGCCACCGACACGCGCTTGCGCTGGCCGCCGGAGAGGGAGGTGACCTTCTTCTCCTTGTGGACGTCCAGCTTCAGCTCGCGCAGCACCTCGTCGATGCGGGACTCGCGTTCGGCGGCCGTGGTGTCGGCCGGGAAGCGGAGCTTGGCCGCGTACTTGAGGGCCTTCTTGACGGTCAGTTCCTTGTGCAGGATGTCGTCCTGCGGGACCAGACCGATGCGCTGGCGCAGCTCGGCGAACTGCTTGTAGAGGTTGCGGTTGTCGTAGAGGACGTCGCCCTCGTTGGCGGGCCGGTAGCCGGTGAGGGCCTTGAGCAGGGTGGACTTGCCGGAGCCGGACGGGCCGATGACCGCGATCAGCGACTTCTCCGGAACGCCGAAGGAGACGTCCTTCAGGATCTGCTTGCCGCCGTCGACCGTCACGGTGAGGTGGCGTGCGGAGAAGGAGACCTCACCGGTGTCGACGAACTCCTCGAGCCGGTCGCCGACGATCCGGAACGTCGAGTGGCCGACGCCCACGACGTCGGTGGGGCCGAGCAGTTGCGAGCCGCCCTTGGCGATCGGCTGGCCGTTGACGTACGTGCCGTTGTGCGAGCCGAGGTCGCGGATCTCCATGCGCCCGTCGGGCGTCGAGTGGAACTCGGCGTGGTTGCGCGAGACCTGGAGGTCGGACACGACCAGGTCGTTCTCCAGGGCACGGCCGATGCGCATGACGCGGCCGAGGGAGAACTGGTGGAACGTGGTCGGGCTGCGGTCGCCGTGGACCGGCGGCGCCCCCGCGCCGACGCCGGGGCCCTGCTGGGGCACGACGGGCCCGCCGGTCTTCCGCGGCGGCTCCCATCCGGGCTGCGGCGCCTGCTGCTGCGGCACCTGCGCCGGCATCTGCTGCGCCGGCATCTGCTGCGGGGGCGGAGCCGGCTGGGCCCAGCCGGGGTTCGCGGCCTGCGCGGCGTACGGCTGCTGCGGCTGCGCGACCGCCGCCTGCGCGGCGGAGAGGTTCAGGCGCGGTCCGTCCGTGGCGTTGCCCAGGTGGACCGCCGAGCCGGGCCCGATGTCCACCTGCTGGACGCGCCGGCCCTGTACGAACGTCCCGTTGGTGCTGCCGTGGTCCTCCAGTGTCCAGGTGCGGCCGTTGAAGCTGACCGTGGCGTGACGCCACGAGACCCTGGCGTCGTCGAGGACGACGTCCCCCTGCGGATCCCGTCCGAGGGTGTATGACCTGGACGGATCGAGCGTCCAGGTGCGTCCGTTCAATTCCAGTACGAGTTCCGGCACTCCATGCCCCACTGAGTAGTCCCCCGAGTTACCCCCCGTCGCAGGGAGTCTAGGGATGTCGAACATCGTCGGGAACTATTTCAGGCGGGGGCCCCTGACCGAAAGCCGGGCCTTGCGAAGGGGGCGCGCGGGCGTACGCGGTCTCGTCGTCCGTTTCCGTTGCCGGGGTGGAAACCCGGCCGGAGAGTGACAAACGCACGCGAGGGGGACGTAAGCGGTGGTCCTCACCGTTCCGCACCGCGGATCGGGGGGTCTGCATGGGTACCGGCACGAGCGTCGGGCACGGCGGGAGCGCGGCGTACGACGAGGGGGTGCCGTGGCTGGACGTGCTGCTGTCCGCGGTCGCCGCGGTGAGCTGGGCGTTGATCGGGATGGCGGGGACGGCGGCGCTCGGCCTGCATCTGCTGGGGGCGGACGCCGCGGGTTCGCCGGCCCCGATGACGGCGGCGGTCGTGGCACTGGGCGCCGGCGGTTCCGTGACGCCGTCGGGCGATGTGTCCACGTTCGGCCTGACGGGCGCGGAGGCGAACACCGCCATCGAGATCGCGCCACTGGGCGTGAGCCTGGTCGGGGCGGTGCTCCTGTCCTGGTCCTTCCTACGGTCCCTGCGCACGGCCGCAGTCGTGGTCGCACCGGCCGCAGTCGTGGTCGCACCGGCCGAACTCCTGGCGCGCGCGGGCACGGTGGTCGCGCTGTTCGTCGCCGCGCTGGGCGGGCCGGCCCGGGCCGGGCACGACGTCATCACCGTCGACGGCGGAGCGCTGGGGCTGGACGACCTGCCCGGCGGCGGAGGTGGCGTCGAGGTCCCCGGGCTGGGCGGTCCCGGGGACCTCGGCGGGCTGCTGCCCGACCGGCTGGGGGATCTCGTCGACGCGCGGGCCGCGGCCGGCTTCACCGTCGACACGTCCGCGACGCTGCTCGGCGGACTGCTGTGGTCGGCCGCGGTGCTGCTGATCGCCCTGCCGGCCGCACGCCGTACGCCGCTGCCGCCCGGCTGGGACGTCGTGCACCGGATGGTGCGGCCCGCGGTGTCCGCCCTCGTCACGGTGGTGCTGGTCGCGGTGACCGCCGGGTTCGCGGCGGCGGCGTACGCGGCGGCCGGTGACGACCACCCGAAGCGGATCGCGGGTGCGGCGCTGCTCGGGGCGCCAAACGGGGTGTGGTTCGGGGTGGACGTCGGTCTGTTCGTGCCGTGGGACGGCCGGGCGAGCGGGGTTCTGACGCGTGTGCTGCCCGATCCGCTCGACGACTTGCTGGGCACCGCCGCCGCCCCCGCCGCCGCCCCGCCACCGGACCGGCCGGGCGAGGGCCGGTGAGTCATGCCCCGGGGAGGTCGACGCAGAAGAGGACGGTCAGTGCGACGGCCACGGCGACCGGCCCCAGCAGCGCAAACCGGGCAGAGCCGGCGAGACGCTCGACGCCGGGCGCGAAGTACAGGGGCGTCAGTACGGCCACGCCGATGCCGATCTGAAGCAGGGTGACCTTCACCCACGGCACCATCCATGTCGGCGGCTGTCCCCAGGCGACGGAGAAGACGGGCAGGAAAACGACGGGGCCCCACACGATCAGCGCCGTGAAGCCCCAGAAGAGTACGGCGAGGGCGCGGCAGAGAGGCGAGTCGCCGATGTCGCGGGGCACGACGTTCCGTTTGACGTTCACGGAGACAGCCTGCGGACGGTGACCGGTCGGCGGCCTGAGTGCCGGTACTCATCCGGGGACCCGCCGGCTGCTCGGCGCCGTTCCTCCAGGTGATCGCCACGCGAACGACACCCACTGTTCGGTGTCCGCCAGACGGACCTGGGGGGCGGAAGGCACGGGGTGCCGGATACGGTGGAGACACCATGAGCGCTTCGCAGACCTCGCCGACCTGGTCCTCCGACGTCCCCACCCTCCTTGTCAAGATCTTCGGCAAGGACAGGCCGGGCATCACGGCCGGCCTCTTCGACACCCTTGCCGCCTACTCCGTCGACGTGGTCGACATCGAGCAGGTCGTCACCCGTGGCCGCATGGTGCTGTGCGCGCTCGTGACCGAGCCGCCGCACGGGCTGGAGGGTGATCTGCGGTCGACCGTCCACAGCTGGGCGGAATCGATGAAGATGCAGGCGGAGATCATCTCCGGCCTCGGCGACAACCGGCCGCGCGGCCTCGGACGGTCGCTGGTCACCGTGCTCGGGCATCCGCTCACCGCGCAGGCCACGGCCTCCGTCGCCGCCAGGATCACCAAGGTCGGCGGCAACATCGACCGTATCTTCCGGCTGGCCAAGTACCCGGTCACCGCCGTCGAGTTCGCCGTCTCCGGGGTGGAGACCGAACCGCTGCGCACCGCGCTGGTCACCGACGCGGCGGCACTCGGTGTCGACGTCGCCGTCGTGGCCGCGGGTCTGCACCGGCGCGCCCAGCGGCTGGTCGTCATGGACGTCGACTCCACGCTGATCCAGGACGAGGTGATCGAACTCTTCGCGGCGCACGCCGGCTGTGAGGACGAGGTCGCCGGGGTGACGGCGGCGGCGATGCGGGGCGAGCTGGACTTCGAGCAGTCGCTGCACGCACGGGTGGCGCTGCTGGAGGGGCTGGACGCCTCGGTCGTGGAGAAGGTGCGCGCCGAGGTGCGGCTGACGCCGGGCGCGCGCACGCTGATCCGGACCCTGAAGCGGCTGGGCTACCAGGTGGGGGTCGTCTCCGGCGGCTTCACCCAGGTCACCGACGACCTCAAGGAACGGCTGGGCCTGGACTTCGCTCAGGCCAACACCCTGGAGATCGTCGACGGGAAGCTGACCGGCCGGGTCACCGGGGAGATAGTGGACCGCGCGGGCAAGGCGCGGCTGCTGCGCCGGTTCGCCGCGGAGGCGGGCGTACCGCTGTCGCAGACGGTGGCGATCGGTGACGGCGCCAACGATCTGGACATGCTGAACGCGGCCGGTCTCGGGGTCGCCTTCAATGCCAAGCCCGTGGTGCGGGAGGCCGCGCACACGGCGGTGAACGTGCCGTTCCTGGACACCGTCCTGTATCTGCTGGGCGTCACCCGGGAAGAGGTCGAGGCGGCGGACACGCACGACGAGGGGTAGCGGCCGGGGAGCCGGCCGCGGGGCCCGGCGTTTGGCCGGGCCTCACGTGTGCCGTGCCGGTGTCACTCGGACGGCGCCCAGTAGTCGACGAGTGTGGCCGTGCCCGGCTCCAGGGACTTCCAGGAGCCTTCGAAGGTCACGACGGCGAAGGCGGCGGCGGGGAAGCCGCGGCGGGTCATGCGCTCGCGTGCGTCGCCCTCGGCGGCGCCGGAGATGATGTCCGCGAGTCCCTGGATGCCCGGGTTGTGGCCGACCAGGAGGGCGTTGTGCACGTCGTCCGGGGTTTCGTTGAGCAGGGCGATCAGCTCGCCCGGGGAGGCATCGTAGATCCGCTCCTCGTAGACCGTCCTGGGCCGGTGGGGGAACTCGTGCACGGCGAGTTTCCACGTCTCGCGGGTGCGGGTCGCGGTGGAGCACAGGGCCAGGTCGACGGGGATGCCGGTATCGGCCAGCCTGCGTCCGGCGACGGCCGCGTCCAGGCGGCCCCGCTCAGCGAGCGGTCGCTCGTGGTCGGTCACCTGTGGCCAGTCGGCTTTCGCATGCCGGAAGAGGACGATCCTGCGGGGTTCTGCGACGCTCATGACTCCCAGCTTCGCATGAAACAGGCCACGGGGCGCAGGGAGTTGACATGCGCCTTCACCGGGGAGCGGAGAGTGAGGCGTGCGCGCGGGGCGTGATCGCCGGGGCCTACCGCCCGACGAGCTGCCGCACGCGGTCGACGAGGTCGGTGATCGTTGGGTCGCCGGATGCCGCCTGGGCGTCGGACGGGTTCAGTATCAGCGCGAGGAGGGCCACGAAGGCCATGGTCGGCAGGGCCAGGGCCCACCAGGGCAGCCGGGTGCCGGCGCCGCTGCCCTGAGCGACCGGGTGGGGCCGGGTGTGCGTGGGGGCCGACATGGGTGCCTCCGCTGGTCTTCGAGGGGTTCCGGCCGCGTCGCGCGGCCACATCTCGAAGGTACGGACCCGGCGGCCGGCGTCCCATCCGGTGATCCACCCACTTGACCCTGACCCTCACCCCCTAGGGGGCAGGGGGGTTGACCCCACCCCCGCTCCGCCGGGGCGGGGCCGCGTCAGGGGGAGGCGATGGTGGCGATGATCCCGATGATCACGAAAATGAGGAGGAACGAACCGAAGACGATCAGCATCTTCTTCTGGCCGTTCTCGGGGTTCGGGTCGAGCACTGGCATGCCCCCAGTCTCGCACCCGGCGCACCGCGCGGTCCCCGCGGGGTCGGCGGGCGCGCCCGGGAAGGCCGGGGAACGCCCGGGAACGCCGTGGAAAGGGGAGCGGCGGCGTCAGCGGGCGGCCTCGTCCTCCACCGTGCGGTCACGGCCGGCCAGGACGCCCACCGCCATCTGCGGGACCATCAGCGCCGCCATCAGCGCCAGCGGCAGGCCCCAGCCGCCGCTGTGCTGGTAGAGCACGCCGACCAGCAGCGGGCCGGGGATGGACAGCAGGTAGCCGGCGCTCTGCGCGAAGGCGGACAGCTGGGCCACTCCCCCGCCGGTCCTGGCCCGCATCCCGACCATGGTGAGGGCCAGCGGGAAGGCGCAGTTGGCGACGCCGAGCAGCAGGGCCCAGGCCCAGGCGCCGGCGGCGGGCGCGACGTGCAGACCGGCGTATCCGGCGAGGCCGCACAGGCCGAGCGCGACGACGATCGGGCCCTGGTGCGGCAGCCGGGTCGCCAGGCGCGGGATGACGAAGGCGAGCGGCACCCCCATGACCATGGTGACGGCCAGGAGCAGTCCGGCCGTGCCCGCGGGTACGCCCGCGTCGCGGAAGATCTGCGGCATCCAGCCCATGGTGATGTACGCGGCCGTGGCCTGGAGCCCGAAGAAGACGGCGAGCGCCCAGGCGGTGCGGCTGCGGGTGATGCGCAGTACGGGGCCTTCCTCCGCGCGCGCGGAGGACTGCGCGGCGGGCGTCGCCCCGCGCTCCCGGGCCAGCGGCAGCCACGGCAGTACGGCGGCCGCCGCCAGGCCGGCCCACACCGCCAGCCCGGTCTGCCAGCCGCCGCCGAGCGCGTCGGTCATGGGCACGGTGACCGCGGCGGCGGCCGAGGTGCCGAGGGCGAGGGCCATCGAGTACAGGCCGGTCATGGAGCCGACCCGGTCGGGGAACCAGCGCTTGACGATGACCGGCATGAGGACGTTGCTGACGGCGATGCCCATCAGGGCGAGGGCGCTGGCGGCGAGGAAGCCGGCCGTACCGCCCGCGTACGGCCGTATCAGCAGGCCCGCGGTGATGGCGGTCATGCCCGCGCAGACCACCGCGCCGGCACCGAAGCGGCGGGCGAGGCGGGGCGCGGTGACGCCGAAGACGGCGAAGCAGAGCGGGGGGACGGAGGTGAGGAGGCCGGCCACGCCGGCGCTCATGCCGAGGCCGTCGCGGACCTCCTCGAGGAGGGCGCCGAGGCTGGTGATGGCGGGGCGGAGGTTGAGGGCGGCCAGCACGACGCCCACGACGACCAGGCGGGCCGTCCACGCGCGCGGGGCGGACGGTGGGGGCACCGGGAGGTGGCCGGTCGCGGAGGACGCGTCGCGTGTGCTGGTGGTTCCGCGCGTGCTCGTGGTTCCCTTGCTCGCCATGCCGCCCATCATAGAATCATGGGATGATTGGTTGTCCACTCCCGGGTGCCCGGTCCCGGCCCCGTCCGTGCGAAGGTGTGCCATGCCCCTGAGCCATCCCCGCCGCTCGGCGCTGTCCGAGCAGGTCATCGCCGCGCTGCGCGCCCAGATCACCTCGGGAGAGTGGCCGGTGGGCTCGCGCATCCCGACGGAGCCCGAGCTGGTCGGGCAGCTCGGCGTCGCACGCAACACCGTCCGCGAGGCCGTCCGCGCGCTCGCGCACAACGGACTGCTGGACATCCGCCAGGGTTCGGGCACCTACGTGGTGGCGACCAGCGAGCTGGCGGGCGTGATGCACCGCCGCTTCGCGGACGCCGACCCGCGGCACATCGCGGAACTGCGCGCCACCCTGGAGTCGGGCGCGGCGCGGCTGGCCGCCGAGCGGCGCACGGAGAAGGACCTCGGGCAACTGGACACCCTGCTGCTGCGCCGCGACGAGGCGTGGGAGTCGGGCGACGCCGAGGCCTTCGTGACGGCGGACGCGACGTTCCACCTGGCGGTGGTGGCCGCCTCCCACAACGACGCGATGACGGCCGTGTACGCCGACCTGGGCGAGGTCCTGCGGGACTGGCTGCGCGAGGACATCGGCGGGGAACTGACGCCGCAGACGCGCATGGACCACACCCGGCTGGTCGACGCGATCCGCGCGGGGGACGCGGAGACGGCCGCCGTCGAGGCAGCGAGCTATCCCTTCCTGTGCCGGCCCGGACGGTTCACACCCGCTGGTGGCTGACCCAGACCGTCCCGACCTCCTTCCAGCAGCGCCCGGTCAGCCGTACCGTCACGGCCGGCCCGACGTCGGCGGGGGCGCCGTCCGTGTCGAGATCCCACCAGCGCGCGCACTCGATGTGCAGGCGTACCCGGTCGGCGGCGGCGTAGGGGTTGTGGCAGTGGGCGGTCACCTGGGACCCGTCGACGGTGGTCCGGCACTCCGCGCCGAACAGGTCCCCTGGTGCGGCGGTGGCGGGCCGTGCCGGCACGCGCGCGTGGGACAGCGCGTCGTACGGCAGCGACAGGACGAGGCAGACGGCGGCGGTCACTGGGGCCACGCTGCGGAACAGGCGCACAAAGGGACCTCCTCGGCCGGGCTGGGGAGGGAAGCGCTTGGTGAACGCGTACTTCAGACTGCCTCGTGCGGGTGCTCCGCCGCCCGGCCGGGTACGCCGAACGGGTGACGCCCCGCCCTCCCGCGCGAGGCGGGCGGCGGGGCGTCGGGGACGTACCGGTGGATCAGGCGCCGATGGCGTGCAGGCCGCCGTCCACGTGGATGATCTCGCCGGTGGTCTTCGGGAACCAGTCGCTCAGCAGGGCGACGATGCCGCGGCCGGCCGGCTCGGGGTCCTTCAGGTCCCACTCCAGCGGGGAGCGGGTGTCCCACACGGCGGCCAGGTCGCTGAAGCCCGGGATGGACTTGGCGGCCATGGAGCCGAGCGGGCCGGCGGAGATGAGGTTGCAGCGGATGTTCTGCTTGCCCAGGTCGCGGGCGATGTAGCGGCTGGTGGCCTCCAGCGCGGCCTTGGCCGGGCCCATCCAGTCGTACTGCGGCCAGGCGTACTGCGCGTCGAAGGTGAGACCGACGACGGAGCCGCCGTTCTGCATCAGCGGCAGGCAGGCCATGGTCAGCGACTTCAGGGAGTACGCCGAGACGTGCATGGCCGTGGCGACGGACTCGAACGGCGTGTTGAGGAAGTTGCCGCCGAGGGCGTCCTGCGGGGCGAAGCCGATGGAGTGCACGACTCCGTCGAGGCCGCCGAGCTCCTCGCCGACGATGTCGGCCAGGCGGCCCAGGTGCTCGTCGTTGGTCACGTCCAGCTCGATGACCTTGGTGGGCTTGGGCAGCTTCCTGGCGATGCGCTCGGTCAGGGTGGGCCGCGGGAACGCGGTGAGGATGATCTCCGCGCCCTGCTCCTGAGCCAGCTTGGCGGCGTGGAAGGCGATGGAGGACTCCATCAGCACACCGGAGATCAGGACGCGCTTGCCCTCGAGAATTCCGCTCATGGTGATCAGTGACCCATTCCCAGTCCGCCGTCTACGGGGATGACGGCTCCAGTGATGTACGAGGCGTCGTCCGAGGCGAGGAACCGCACCGTCGCGGCGATCTCGTCGGGCTGCGCGTACCGGCCGAGCGGCACCTGCGAGACGATGCCGGCGCGCTGCTCGTCGGTCAGCGCCTGCGTCATGTCGGTGTCGACGAAGCCGGGGGCGACGACGTTGAAGGTGATGTTGCGCGAGCCCAGCTCGCGGGCGAGGGACCGCGCGAAGCCGACCAGGCCGGCCTTGGAGGCGGCGTAGTTCGCCTGCCCCGCCGAGCCGAGCAGGCCGACGACGGAGGAGATCAGGACGACGCGGCCCTTCTTGGCCCGCAGCATGGCGCGGTTGGCGCGCTTGACGACCCGGAAGGTGCCGGTGAGGTTGGTGTCGACGACCGAGGTGAAGTCCTCCTCGGACATGCGCATCAGGAGCTGGTCCCTGGTCACGCCCGCGTTGGCGATCAGCACCTCGACCGGGCCGTGCTCGGCCTCGATCTCCTTGTAGGCCTGCTCCACCTGCTCGGTGTCGGTGATGTCGCACTTGACGGCCAGGAAGCCGGCGGGCGGCTCCCCCGAGCGGTACGTGATCGCGACCTTGTCGCCGGCATCGGCGAACGCGCGGGCGATGGCGAGGCCGATGCCCCGGTTACCTCCGGTGACGAGAACCGAGCGGCTCAACGGATCACCCTTTCCGTAGGGGTCTTGACGCACCGCCCGGGACCTGACCGGCAGGCGGCTTCCGTCGAAACCTATCGGTACGCCGAGGCCCGGGGACATTCGGGCACCGACAGGGGGTCACGGGACTGGCTGTGGGGTTTCTACAGAAAGTTGCCGGAGCGGGCCGGAAAGCTGTGGTCCAGGGGTCCGCTCGCGCGACATGATCGGAGCCAGCACAGGCGACGACCACAGGGAGATACCCAGGTGCCTCACAGCATCGACGAAAGTTTCACGGCACTGCCGTTGCGGGCCCTCGCGGACGCCGCCCTGGCACGCGCGCGTGCGCTCGGGGCGGACCACGCCGACTTCCGGTTCGAGCGGGTGCGCAGCGCGTCCTGGCGGCTGCGGGACGCCAGGCCCTCCGGGTCGTCGGACACCACCGACCTCGGGTACGCAGTGCGGGTGGTGCACGGCGGGACGTGGGGGTTCGCCTCCGGGGTGGACCTGACGATGGACGCCGCCGCCAAGGTCGCCTCGCAGGCGGTGGCAATGGCGAAGCTGTCCGCGCAGGTGATCAGGGCCGCCGGGGCGGACGAGAGGGTGGAGCTGGCCGACGAGCCGGTGCACGCCGAGAAGTCGTGGGTCTCGTCGTACGAGATCGATCCGTTCACGGTGCCCGACGAGGAGAAGGCGGCGCTGCTCGCGGACTGGAGCACCCGGCTGCTGGCGGCCGACGGGATCAACCACGTCGACGCCTCGCTGCTCACCGTCCACGAGAACAAGTTCTACGCCGACACCGCGGGGACGGTGACCACCCAGCAGCGGGTGCGGCTGCATCCGGCACTGACGGCGGTGTCGGTCGACGACTCCAGCGGCGAGTTCGACTCGATGCGCACCGTCGCGCCGCCCGTGGGGCGCGGCTGGGAGTACCTGACGGGCACCGGCTGGGACTGGGACGAGGAACTGGAGCGGATCCCGGAACTGCTCGCCGAGAAGATGCGGGCGCCGAGCGTCGAGCCGGGGCTGTACGACCTGGTGGTCGACCCGTCCAACCTGTGGCTGACCATCCACGAGTCCATCGGGCACGCCACCGAGCTCGACCGCGCCCTCGGCTACGAGGCCGCCTACGCCGGCACCTCCTTCGCCACCTTCGACCGGCTCGGCAGGCTGCGCTACGGCTCGGACCTGATGAACGTCACCGGCGACCGCACCGCCGAGCACGGCCTGGCGACCGTCGGCTTCGACGACGAGGGCGTCGAGGCGCAGTCCTGGGACCTGGTCAAGGACGGCACGCTCGTCGGCTACCAGCTGGACCGGCGCATCGCGAAGCTGACCGGCTTCGAGCGCTCCAACGGGTGCGCGTTCGCCGACTCCCCCGCGCACGTGCCGGTGCAGCGCATGGCCAACGTGTCGTTGCGGCCGGATCCGGCGGGGATGTCCACCGAGGACCTGATCGGAAGCGTGGACCGCGGGATCTACGTCGTCGGGGACCGGTCCTGGTCGATCGACATGCAGCGCTACAACTTCCAGTTCACCGGGCAGCGGTTCTTCCGGATCGAGAACGGGCGGATCACCGGCCAGTTGCGGGACGTGGCCTACCAGGCGACGACCACCGACTTCTGGGGCTCCATGGCAGCCGTCGGCGGCCCGCAGACGTACGTCCTGGGCGGCGCCTTCAACTGCGGCAAGGCCCAGCCGGGCCAGGTCGCGGCCGTGTCGCACGGCTGCCCGTCCGCCCTGTTCAAGGGCGTCAACATTTTGAACACCACGCAGGAGGCCGGCCGATGAGCGCCCGTACCGACAAGCCGCACGAGGTCGTGGAGCGCGCGCTGGAGCTGTCGCGGGCCGACGGCTGCGTCGTGATCGCCGACGAGCGGTCGACCGCCAACCTGCGCTGGGCGGGCAACGCGCTGACCACGAACGGTGTCACGCGCGGGCGCACGCTCACCGTGATCGCGACCGTCGACGGCAAGGAGGGCACCGCCGCCGGGGTCGTCTCGCGGTCCGCGGTGACCGCCGACGAGCTGGAGCCGCTGGTGCGGGCCGCCGAGGCCGCCGCGCGCGGTGCGGCGCCCGCCGAGGACGCGCAGCCGCTGGTGACGGGTGTGGCGCCGTCCCCCGGGTTCACCGAGGCGCCCGTCGAGACCTCGTCCGCGGTGTTCGCCGACTTCGCGCCGGCGCTGGGCGAGGCGTTCGCACGCGCGCGTGCGGGCGGCCGTGAGCTGTACGGCTTCGCCAACCACGAGCTGGTCTCGACCTACCTGGGCACGTCGACGGGGCTGCGGCTGCGGCACGACCAGCCCAACGGGACGCTGGAGCTGAACGCCAAGTCACCGGACCGTACGCGCTCGGCGTGGGCGGGCCGCTCGACGCGGGACTTCAAGGACGTCGACCCGGCGGCGCTCGACGCCGAGCTGGCCGTACGGCTGGGCTGGGCCGAGCGGCGGATCGACCTGCCCGCGGGGCGGTACGAGACGCTGCTGCCGCCGACCGCGGTCGCGGACCTGATGATCTACCAGCTGTGGTCGTCGTCGGGCCGGGACGCGGCCGAGGGGCGGACGGTGTTCTCCAAGCCGGGCGGCGGCACCCGGCTCGGCGAGCGGCTGACCGGGCTGCCGCTGACCCTGCGCAGCGACCCGGACGAGCCGGGCCTGGAGTCGGCGCCGTTCGTCGTCGCGCACTCCTCGGGCGGTGATCAGTCGGTGTTCGACAACGGCCTGCCGATCCGGGCCACCGAGTGGATCAGCGGCGGTGAGCTGAAGCAGCTCACGACCAGCCGGCACGGCGCGGCCCTGACCGGCCTGCCGGTGGCTCCCGGAGCCGACAACCTCATCCTGGACGGCGGCGGCGACCGGTCGCTGGAGGACATGGTCGCGAGCACCACGCGCGGGCTGCTGCTGACCTGCCTGTGGTACATCCGCGAGGTGGACCCGGCGACCCTGCTGCTGACCGGGCTGACCCGGGACGGCGTCTATCTCGTCGAGGACGGCGAGGTCGTGGGCGAGGTCACCAACTTCCGTTTCAACGAGTCCCCCGTCGACGTGCTGGGCCGGGCCACCGAGGCCGGGCGCACGGAGAAGACGCTGCCCAGGGAGTGGAGCGACTGGTTCACCAGGTCCGCCATGCCCGCGCTGCGGGTGCCGGACTTCAATATGAGCTCCGTCAGCCAGGGCGTATAACCTCATAGCCGGTGGTCGCCGGACCGCCCGAGATCATCAAGGAGACACGAGAACCGTGACGGACATCGTCGACGAGCTGAAGTGGCGGGGGCTGTTCTCCCTGTCCACCGACGAGGACGCCTTGCGCAAGGCGCTCGCGGACGGTCCCGTCACGTTCTATTGCGGCTTCGACCCGACCGCGCCGTCCCTGCACGTCGGTCACCTGGTGCAGGTGCTCACCGTGCGCCGGCTCCAGCAGGCCGGGCACCGGCCGCTGGCGCTGGTCGGCGGCGCCACCGGGCTGATCGGCGACCCCCGCCCCACGGCGGAGCGCACGCTGAACGACCCGGAGACGGTCGCCGGCTGGGTCGGCAGGCTGCGTTCCCAGATCGAGCCGTTCCTCTCGTTCGAGGGGGAGAACGCGGCCGTGATGGTCAACAACCTCGACTGGACGGCCGGTCTGTCCGCGATCGAGTTCCTGCGGGACATCGGCAAGCACTTCCGCGTCAACAAGATGCTGACGAAGGACTCCGTGGCCCGCCGGCTGGAGTCCGACCAGGGCATCAGCTACACCGAGTTCAGCTACCAGATCCTCCAGGGCATGGACTTCCTCCAGCTCTACCGGCGCTACGGCTGCACGCTCCAGCAGGGCGGCAGCGACCAGTGGGGCAACCTCACGGCCGGCCTGGACCTGATCCACCGGCTGGAGCCGGACGCCTCCGTGCACGCGCTGGCGACGCCGCTGATGACCAAGGCGGACGGCACCAAGTTCGGCAAGACCGAGGGCGGCGCCGTCTGGCTCGACCCGGAGATGACGACGCCGTACGCGTTCTACCAGTTCTGGCTGAACGTGGACGACCGGGACATCTCGACGTACTCGCGCATCCTGTCCTTCCGCTCCCGCGAGGAGCTGGAGGAGCTGGAGCGGCAGACCGGGGAGCGGCCGCAGGCGCGGGCCGCGCAGCGGGCCCTGGCCGAGGAGCTGACGACGCTGGTGCACGGCGCCGACCAGACGGCCGCCGTGATGGCCGCGTCCCGGGCGCTGTTCGGGCAGGGCGAGCTGACGGATCTCGACGAGCGGACGCTGGCCGCGGCCCTGTCCGAGGTGCCGCACGTCCGGGTCGCCGAGCCGGCGCCGGTCGTCGACCTGTTCGCCGAGGTCGGCCTGGTGGCGAGCAAGTCCGCGGCCCGGCGGACGGTGAAGGAGGGCGGGGCCTACGTGAACAACGTCAAGGTCACCGCCGAGGACGCCGTCCCGGCGGCGGAGGATCTGCTGCACGGGCGGTGGCTGGTGCTGCGGCGCGGCAAGAAGAACCTGGCCGCCGTCGAGGTGACGGGGGCGTAGTGGCGCAGAGCGCCACCGGGGCGGGGGGGGGGGGGGGGGGGGGGGGGGGGGGGGGGGGGGGGCGGGGGGGGGGCGGGGCGGGGCGCCGCCGCCCCCCGGGGGGGGGGCCCCCGGGGGGGGGGGGGGGGGCGCCGGGCCCCCCCCCCGCCCCCCCCCGCGCCTCTTCGTGCGCTCAGGTGCTGTACTTGCGCTTGCCCAGCGTCCGGACGTACAGCATGTCGCCGAGGGCGACGATGATGACGGCGGCGACCAGCTGGAAGATGTGCCGGCTCCAGTCGATGCCCGGGGTCTCCTCTACTCCGAAGGCGCGGGCGACGGCGTTGCCGACGACCGCGCCCAGGATGCCGAAGATGGTGGTCAGCCACAGTGGGCTGTGCTGCTTGCCCGGGATGATCGCCTTGGCGATCAGGCCCAGCACGAATCCCACGATGATCGCCCACAACCAGCCCATGGCGGCCTCCTCGTACGGCTCTACGCGAGCATTGCCCCCAGTGTCGGCCCGGCCTCCTTACGACGCATGTCGGGTGCTGCCGTACGCGGTACGGCGCAGCGTTTTCGCCCGGCCGGCGGCGACCCGGTCTCGAGGGCGGCCGGGTCGCGGCGTACGGTTGACAGGCGGGGAGAGTTCGAGCACGGGGATGGTGGAACGTGATGCGGAAGCAGCGCGGCGGCGGCGACGCCCAGGTGTTCCGGATCACCGGGGCACGTCAGGGGCTCCAGGAGGACGTCCGGGGCCGGCAGCGGCGGTACGTGATCTCGATGTCGGTCCGTACCGTGTCGGTGATCCTGGGAGCGACGCTGTGGAACGTGGAACGGCATGTCGCGGTGGTGGCGCTGGTCCTGGGCCTGGTCCTGCCCTACATCGCGGTGGTGATCGCCAATGCCGGACGGGAGAACGCGCCGGGACTGCCGTCGACGTTCGTGACCACTCCCCCGCCGCCGATGATCACCGCCGGGCACGCGGAGGAACGGACGGCACAGGAGGAGCCTCCCGCGGAATCCCCGCGGGCGGAACCGGAGTCCCCGCGTGAGGAATCCGGGCCCCGTTCGGGGCACGTGGAGGCCGGTCCGACAGAGCGGCGGCCGTGAGCCCGCCGTACGCCGAGGCCAATAAAAGCTGTTGTTCCAGTGCCGTGGCGCCGGGTCGCCGTGACATACTTCGTACGCGCTCCGCATCCCCCGTCGGAGCGACGGACCGACGCCGGGCAGCTCCCCCCGTGGCTGCTCGGCGTCGCCTTTTTCCGCGCACCTGTGAGACGAACCTGTGAGTGACGAGACCCCGATCTGCTCCGCGAAGGGCTGCCGTGCCGACGCCGTGTGGGTGCTGGCGTGGAACAACCCGAAGATCCACGCGCCCGGGCGCCGCAAGACGTGGCTGGCGTGCGAGGAGCACCGGGAGCACCTGTCGCAGTTCCTCGGAGTGCGCGGCTTCCTGAAGGACGTCGTCCTGCTGGAGGAGTGGGAGTCGCCCGAGGTTCCTCAGGTTCCGGTTCCCGGGGCCCCCGAGGCGCCCGGAGCCCCCGAGGCGCCCGGGACCCCCGGGGCGTCCTAGCCGCCGATCGCCGACATCGGGCGGTCCGGCTGGACGAAGGCCGGGTCGTCCAGGCCCGCGCCCGCCTTCTTGCCCCACATCGCCCGGCGCCAGATGCGCGCGATCTCCTCGTCGGGGGCGTCGGAGCGCAGGGCGGCGCGCAGGTCGGTCTCCTCGCGGGCGAAGAGGCAGGTGCGGACCTGGCCGTCCGCCGTGAGGCGGGTGCGGTCGCAGGCCGCGCAGAACGGGCGGGTGACGGAGGCGATGACGCCGACCCGGTGCGGGCCGCCGTCGACGATCCAGCGTTCGGCCGGGGCCGAACCGCGCTCCTGGGAGCCCTCCTCGGTGAGGTCGAAGCGGGTGCGCAGGGAGGCGAGGATGTCGCCTGCCGTGACCATGCCCTCGCGCTTCCAGCCGTGCTGGGCGTCCAGGGGCATCTGTTCGATGAACCGCAGTTCGTAGTCGTGCTCGACGGCCCAGGCGAGGAGGTCGGGGGCCTCGTCGGCGTTGAGGCCGGGCATCAGGACCGCGTTCACCTTGACCGGGGTCAGGCCCGCGTCCCGGGCGGCCTGGAGGCCTTCGAGGACGTCCTGGTGGCGGTCGCGGCGGGTGAGGGTCTTGAAGACGTCCGGGCGGAGCGTGTCGAGGGAGACGTTGACCCGGTCCAGGCCGGCGGCCTTGAGGGCCGGTGCCGTGCGCCTGAGGCCGATGCCGTTGGTCGTCAGCGACATCTGGGGGCGCGGGCTCAGGGCCGCGACCCGCTCGACGATGCCGACCAGGCCGGGGCGCAGCAGGGGTTCGCCGCCGGTGAAGCGGACCTCCTCGATGCCGAGGGAGGTGACGGCGATGTCGATCAGGCGGACGATCTCGTCGTCCGTGAGCAGATCCGGCTTGGCCAGCCACTGCAGGCCCTCTTCGGGCATGCAGTACGTGCACCGCAGATTGCAGCGGTCGGTCAGTGAGACGCGCAGGTCGGTGGCCACCCGGCCGTAGGTGTCGATGAGCACGCGGGCCCCCTCCCTCGTAGCGGATCACGGTTTCTCCGTCATCTGTGAGCCTACGTGACACCACCGACAACGAGGGGGCGCGATCTCCACGAGGTGCGAGGGGCCGGGGGGGGGGGGGGGGGGGGGGCCCCCCCCGCGGGCCCCCCGGGGGGGGGGGGGGGGGGGGGGGGGGGGGGGGGGCGGGGGCGGCCGCCCCCCCCCCCGCGCCAGGTGCACGAGCCGTAGGTACGGGGGGAACCCCGGCTCAGTGCGAGGGCCGAT